>CALJXB010000208.1 GCA_937974415.1 uncultured Kiloniellales bacterium | reverse complement strand
ACATCCAGTAGGGATAGAAGCGGGTCGGGATGATCGAGGCGTCGTGGGTCCAGTTCTCGAACAGCGCCGCCTTGCGCTCCAGCAGGTGGCTGAGTTGGCCTTGGCGGTAGCCGTGATTACGCGAGAAGAGGATCAGGTGGTGGGCGCGCTCGACCGTGTTGATGCTGTCGACCTGGACGAAGCCCAAGTCCTCGATCAGCCCGTAAAGACTCTCGCGGGTGAGGCGACCGCCGACCGGCCGGGCCAGGCCCTGGGCGGCCAGGAAGGCCCGCCGGGCGTCCCGGTTGGGAATCAATGGAGGTGTCATCGGGTGGCGGTCAGCCCCGGCGGGCGAGCGCCAGCCAGGCGCCGGCGGCGATCAGGAAGCTGCCGGTGATGCGCTCGCCGATCAGCACGTGGCGCCGGTCCTTGAGCCAGCCCCGCGCCCGACCGGCCAGCAGGGCGTAGGAGCCGTCGAAGATAGCGGCCACGACGATGAAGGTCGGGCAGAGCAGGGCGAGCTGCGGGCCGGCCGGCGCACCCACATCGATGAACTGGGGAAAGAAGGCGGCGAAGAAGAACAGCGACTTGGGATTGGTCAGCGCGACCAGGAATCCCTGGCCGAAGATCGTGCCGTGGCGGGCGTCGCCGCTCGGCCGCTCTTCCGGCAGGAGCGGCCTGGCGCGCCACTTCTGGATCCCCAGCCAGACCAAATAGGCGGCGCCCGCCCAGCGCAGCCACTCGAACCACTCGGCCATGACCGCGACCAGGGAGGTCAGGCCGAGGGCGACCACCACCAGCTGGATGGCGATCGCCGCCTGGGCACCGCCGACGGTGACCAGGCCGGCGCGCGTCCCATGGGTCAGCGCATTGGCGATCACCAGGCTAACCACCGGACCCGGCATGATGATGAGAAGGGCCGTCGCGGCCACGAAGGCGAAGTAGAGCTCCAAGCTCATTGGCAACGGTTCCTTAGCGCTTCCAGCAACCAGAACGGCCGGGCATATTGCGCGCGCGGTCCCGCCGGTTCAAGGGACCCCCTGCAAGGTTCCTGACACGACTTGGCCGCTGCATCTGCTAGGCTTCGAGACCGATCGGGATCACGGTGAAAACATGGAGGAAGCGGGCCCATGAAAGTCGACGGCCAATGCCACTGCGGCGCCATCACCTTCGAGGCGGAGGTCGACCCCGAGCGGGTCTACGTCTGCCATTGTACCGACTGCCAGAGCATTTCCGGCTCGCCGTTCCGCTGGGCCACCAACGTCCCCAAAGGGGACTTTCGGCTGCTCTCGGGTTCGCCCAAGACCTACGTCAAGCAGGCCGAGAGCGGCGACGAAAATCATCAAGTGTTCTGCCCGGACTGCGCCTCGCCGATCTATTCGACCTCGAGCCGGGACGACTGGAAGTCTCTCAACGTGCGCGTCGGCACCCTGCGCCAGCGCGCCCAGCTCCAGCCAAAGCTGCAGCTTTGGCACCGCTCGGCGCAGGCCTGGACGGGCGAGCTCAGTCAGGTCGAGGACATGGAAAAGCAATAGGCTAGCGCCGCGCCAAGAGGTACCTTGTCCGCCACTGTAACGCCGTTCCCGTCTCCCATTTAACGCTAGCGCTGCACCGCGGCTTCGGGCATAAGCGGTCCCAGTTTCCAACACGTTCCGAACGGTCCCGGTCATGGTTCAAGTGGTGCTGAGCGCCTGGGCGCTCTTGCTCGGCATGGGCATGCTGATGCTCGGCAACGGCCTGCAGGGCAGCCTCCTAGGCCTGCGCGCGGTCTCCGAGGGCTTCGGCACCACGGTGACCGGCCTGGTCATGACGGGCTACTATCTCGGCTTCCTCGCCGGCTCGACCCTGACGCCCCGGATCGTCAAGAACGTCGGCCATGTTCGGGTCTTTTCCGCCCTCGCCTCTCTCGCCTCGGTCGCCATCCTGATCCATGTGGCGGCGGTCGAGCCGCTCACCTGGGCCGCCATGCGGTTTGTCACCGGCTTCGCTTACGCCGGGGTCTACATCGTGGCCGAGAGCTGGCTCAACGACCGCGCCACCAACGAGAGTCGCGGCCAGCTGCTGTCGGTCTACATGGTGGTCATGTTCTCCGGACTGGCGCTGGGGCAGCTGCTCTTGAACGTGGCCGATCCCAACGGGGTTTTCCTGTTCCTGCTCACCTCGGTCATGATCTCGCTCGCCATGGTGCCGATCGCGCTCACCGCCGGCCCGGCACCTTCCTTCGAGACCACCGAGAAGATCTCGATCCGCGAACTCTACCGCCTGTCGCCGCTCGGCGTGATGGGCGCCACGGCGACCGGCATGGCCCACGGCACCCTTTTCGCCTTGGGCGCGGTTTACGGCGATCGCATGGGCCTCTCGGTCGCGGAGATCTCCCTGCTGATGGGCATCGCGGTGATCGGTGGCATCGTCGCCCAATGGCCGATCGGCCATCTCTCCGACCGCTTCGACCGGCGCCGGGTGATCACCATCGTCGCCCTCTTGGCAGCGATTTTCGCCCTGCTGGCGGCCATTCTGGGCACCACCTCCCCGGTGCTGCTGCTCACCTTCATGTTCCTGCTGGGCTGCATGACCCTGCCCATGTATTCCCTCTGCATCGCCCACACCAACGACTACGTGGCGCCGGCCCAGATGGTCCAGGCTGGGGCCACCCTGGTGCTGGTCGGCGGGGTCGGCGCCTGCATCGGGCCGCCAGTCGCCGCTACCCTGATGGGGGCCATAGGCCCCATCGTCTTTTTCGTGTTTCTGGCCGGCGTCCACGCCGCCATCGGGATCTTCGCCGTCTACCGCATGTCCCAACGCGCCAGCAAACCGGTCGAGGAACAGGGCCCGACCATCCCGGTAGGCAGCGGCGCCGGTGCCGGGGCCAGCCGGCTCTCGGCGGAGACCATGCGCAACCTGCGCGACCAGGATCTGGCCCACATGAGCCGCTCAGGCCTGCGGCGGGGGTAATTCACGCGCCGCCAGTCAGCCCCTTCAGCCGAACTGCATTGCCATGCCGCGGTAGCGCGAAGCGGCCGTCGCGCCGGCGCAGTTTCTCTCCGGCCAAACCGCAGACTGCGCTCTCGTGGCTCGGGAAGGCGATCCAGGCGTCGTCCTGGTCGATCGCCGGCAACAGAACCTCCGGCTGCTTGCCCGTGAGCGAGACCTGGGAGATGCGCCCCCGGAGATTGCTCGCTAGCATCACCCGCCCGTCTTCCCGCTCCAGGCGCCAAGAGGACGCATCGGCGGACAGGAACACGCGGCCGGCCGGCGTCAGGAGCGGCCCCAGGCGGGTCCCGGCCGGCGGCCCCATGAGCGACCAGCCGGCCCAGGGCGTCATGTCCAGGTGCTCGCCCACCGCGAGCGCGGGCAGCAGCGCGCCCCAGCTGTAAAAGCCGTCGGTGTCCGGCTGATCGCCGATCGCCCCGGTCTCGGCATTGTAGTTCTCGCCACATTGGCGCGCCTGCCAGCCGCGCAAGAAGAGGCGCAGGCTTTTCTCAGCCAAGGCCGCGGCCTCGCCCTCCAGGCCCGCCCGCCGGAGGCCCTGATAGGCCCAGAAGTTGAGCGGCCCCCAGATCCGGCCGCGCCAGTAGACGTTGTCGCCATAGGCCGGATCGTCGCGGGTGACCGAGGGTAGGGCGAAGGCGCCGCCGAACTTGTCCTCGGGACGCAGGTGGCGCTCCACCAGAGCATCGCGCTGCTCCGGCGTGCCGATACCGGCCACCAGCGGGTAAAAGGACGTGGGCGCCAACGGCGCTACGAAGGTCCCGTCGAGCATGCGGTTGGCGAAGACCTGGCGGGTTTCGTCCCACAGCCACTCGGCGATGCGGGCCTTGTGGGCCGCCACCTGCCTCTCCAATTCGTCGGCCTCGGCGTCCTGGCCGAGGGTCCGCGCCATGAGAGCCAGGACCTCGCCGTCGAGGGCCGCCAAAGCGTTCAGCCCCACATCGGCCGCCAGCAGCAGGCCGCTCGCCTCGTCGAAGGGCACCGAGTCGTGCAGCGGCGAGTTGTCCATGGTGGACTCGTCCTTGGCCGCCAGCTTGGTGCCCTTGTAAAGCCCGTCGCCGGCATCCAGCGAAGTGCCGTAGCAGATGAGGCCGGTGTCGCCCAGGCGCCGCCGCGCCCACCACCAATAATAGTTCCTGAGCAGGCCCGGATAGGCGCGCTCGAGCAGCTCCCGCTCGCCGCTGCGCGCGAAGAGGCTCCAGACCACGAAGGCGCCGATGGGAGGCTGGGAGCGGTCGAGCCAGGCGTCGTTGCCGGTCACCAGGCAGGGGAAGTTGCCGGCCTCGGTCTGCCAGGCAAAGACGGCCTCCAGGTTGTCCCGGGCGCGCGCCGTCTCGAAATGGCCCCAGAGCCAGGCGTTGAACAGAATGTCGTCCAGCCAGACGCCGAAGCCGCCGAACTTCCGGCTGTTCCAGAATCGGCTCAAGGCCGTATAGGGCCGCCCGTTGACGAAATCGTAGACATGGTTCCACGACATCACGTCGTGGACGGCCTGGAGAGCCCCTTGCAGCTCTGAGCGGTCCTCCTGGACCGGTTCTTGCGGAACAGGCGCTTTGGTGCCGTCGACGGAAATCTCCACCCGCATCTCGGGCGCCTCTTCCAGGTTGAAGCGCAAGGCGAGGAAGCCGCCCTCGGCCGCCCGGGAGCCCAGGTAGAAGTAACCCTTGTCGACGAGCTCCGCTTCCAGGGCCGCCAAGTCCTCGTGGGCGGTCACCAGCAGCGGCGCCTTGTCCGCCCGCAGCTTGAGGCGCCGCCCGCCGGAGCGGCCTTCCAGCTCCCCGCTCGACCGATTGAAGCGGAAGTAGGCCTCGGGCCCGCCGTGCACGCAGAGCAGGATCCAGAACCGAAGGCCCCATTCGCCGAACGCCTCGGTGCGCCAATCGAGGCTCAGCCCGCCCGCACCGTCGAGGCCGTAGCGCCAACCCAGGCTCGTGCCGGCGAGAGTGAGCCCGAGCCGGATCTCCTCGTCGCCGATGGCGCGGGGGCCGAACACCACGCCGTCGCCGGGCGGCAGGCGCGAGGGATTGTTTTCGCTAGCGGCGTAAAGAACCGGCGTCAGGATGAAGCCGGA
>CALJXB010000207.1 GCA_937974415.1 uncultured Kiloniellales bacterium | reverse complement strand
AGTCCCTCGCCGTCGCCGTCACCCTGCAGCCCACCGAGAAGACCCTCACCGACCCGGAGATCGAGGCGGTCTCCCAGAAGGTCGTCGACAAGGTGGCCAAGGCCACCGGCGGTGTGCTGCGGGCTTAAGTCGCCGGCCGCTCGGCACGTGGGCGCCGCCATGACTCCAGAAATCCGCATCACCGGCCCCGAGGCCCTGCCAACCTTTATCGCGTTCGCTGAAGACGCAGCGGACTGGCTCTGGGCGCGGGGCATCCGGCAATGGAGGCCCGGCAGTATCCGCGCAGAAGAGAGCGAGTTGGCACGCAGGCTCGGCGAGGGCTGGCTGGTGATCGCGACCGTAGGCGGCGAGACCGTCGCCGGCTGCCTGTTGACTCGTCTCGTGCCGCCGTGTTGGCAGGGCCGGGCGGACAGCACTGCAGTTAGGGCGGCCTATCTGGAGCGGCTCGTGGTCGCTCGCACGTACGCCGGCCGGGGCCTTTCGCGCGCCGTCGTCGGCGCTTGCGAGGAGCTGGCCCGTGAAGAACGCATCGGCGCGCTCCGCCTGGATTGCTGGGCCGGCAACGAGCCCCTCAAGGTTTTCTATCGCGGCCTGGGGTTTCGCGACGTCGCGGAGCTCATGAGCATGGGTGATCGCCTCTGTCTGTTCGAGAAAGACTTTCGGGACGTCACGAAGGCTTATGAAGCGTACACGCGTACGCTTGGCCAGGTGGCCGGCCAAGCCTTTTCCGCCATGCGCAGCCGATAGGCCTTCAGCCGGTCCCGGCGGGAGCGGGCGTGAGGCGTAGGGCGTACGGTGAGACCGAAGAGATCGGTGAGGCCAAAGGGCGCCAGGATTTCCACCGCGCCGCCGGCCGCGAGGCGTGCGGCGACGGCTGTCGGGGTCTCCAGCCAGTGCCGCAGCGCGTCTTCGGTGTCGCGGTAGTGCGCATCGCCATTGCGCGCGTGCATGCGGGCTTGGTTCTTGACTGACCAGGGCACCGCCGGCAGAGCGCTAGCCAAGGCCGCTTCGATCTGGATCTCTCTTTCCGAGCCTGTGCCCGGCTCGAAGGTGAGCACGTCCACGTCGGCGAGCGGCGTCGGGGCAGGGAAGCCGTGCAGCCGGTCCCACACCAGGTTGCGGATGAAGCCGGCGCCGAGCCAGCATTCGGAGAGGTCGAGCGCAGCCGTCGCCTCGAGACAGGTCCTGCGCCACGGATCCGCCGCGATCCAGGCGCGGAGTTGGGCCTCATGCGATCCCTCGATCCGCATCATGATTTGGCCTGTGCGGCGCAGCGCACCATGGGCCGGAAGGTGAGGCCGTTGATGGTGGCCCGGGGGCCGGCCGGCTTGAAGCCGAGGCGGGTGTAAGCCTCTACCGAGTACGGTGCGGCGTTCACCGTGACCTCCTCGCGCTCGCGGCCTTCGAAGGCGCGGGCCAGCAGGGCGCGGGCGATGCCGCGGCGTTGGTAGGGGCCGGCCACGAAGAGCTCGCGGATGTGGCTCTTCTCGACCTCGAGATAGCCGATCGGCCTGCCGTCCTCGGCGGCGCAGGCGACCAGGGCCCTATGGCCGTCCTTCCGGGGTTGGGCCAGACGCGAAGCGATGGCCTCGGGCGCGGCTTCGTGGCCGAAGGTGGCGCGGCCCTCGGCGCCGTAGTGGGGCGCAACGCAGGCCTCGAAGACCGTCAGCACCAGGGCGGAGATGGCCGGCGCTTCCTCGGCCCGGGCGGGGCGGATCTCGAACGCGTCCATGACCCCACGAGTCTGGCATGGCGCCGGCCGTCGCGACAGATCCCCTTTTCCCGCTGGGGGGCGAGTGCTATAGCCGCGCCGGTGAGTTTCCTGGCGGCCCGATCTCCGAGTCCATGACCGATCCCTCGCACATCCGCAACTTCGCGATCATCGCCCACATCGACCACGGCAAGTCGACCTTGGCCGACCGCCTGATCCAGCGCTGCGGCGGCTTGAGCGCCCGGGAGATGAAGCAGCAGGTGCTCGATTCCATGGAGCTCGAGCGCGAGCGCGGCATCACCATCAAGGCCCAGACGGTGCGCCTCGCCTACAAGGCCCGCGACGGCGAGACCTACCAGCTCAACCTGATCGACACGCCGGGCCACGTCGACTTCACCTACGAGGTGTCGCGCTCACTTGCCGCCTGCGAGGGTTCGCTGCTGCTGGTCGACGCTAGTCAGGGGGTCGAGGCGCAGACCCTAGCCAACGTCTACCTCGCTATCGACAACGACCACGAGGTGGTGCCGGTGCTGAACAAGATCGACTTGCCGGCGGCCGAGCCCGAGCGGATCAAGCAGCAGATCGAGGATGTGATCGGCCTCGATGCCTCCGAGGCGCTGCCGATTTCGGCCAAGACCGGCGCTGGAGTCGACGAGGTGCTGGAGGCCTTGGTCACCCGCCTGCCGCCGCCCGTGGGCGATCCCGACGCGCCCTTGAAGGCACTCCTGGTCGATTCCTGGTACGACGCCTATCTCGGCGTGGTCACCCTGGTGCGCATCCACGACGGCTGGCTGAAACCCGGCATGAAGGTCCGCATGATGGCGACCGGGGCGATCCACCAGATCGACCGGGTCGGCGTCTTCACGCCGAAGATGACCGATCTGCCTGCGCTCGGGCCGGGCGAGATCGGGTTCCTGACCGCCAGCATCAAGTCGGTCGCCGACTGCAAGGTGGGCGATACCCTGACCGAGGAGAAGCGCCAGACCGCCGCGCCGCTGACGGGCTTCAGCCCGAGCGTGCCGGTGGTCTTCTGCGGCCTGTTTCCGGCCGATGCCGCCGACTACGAGGACTTGCGGGAAAGCCTCGCCAAGCTGGCGCTCAACGACGCGTCGTTTCAATTCGAGCCGGAGACCTCGGCGGCGCTCGGCTTCGGCTTTCGCTGCGGCTTTCTCGGCCTCTTGCACCTGGAGATCGTGCAGGAGCGCCTGGAGCGCGAGTTCGACCTCGACCTCATCACCACGGCGCCCAGCGTGGTCTACAAGGTGCACCTGAACGACGGCTCTTTACGCGAGCTGCACAATCCGGCCGACATGCCCGACCCGGTGAAGATCAAGCTGATCGAGGAGCCCTGGATCCGCGCCACCATCCTGGTGCCCGACGACTTCCTGGGCGCGGTCCTCAAGCTCTGCGAGGAGCGCCGCGGCGAGCAGATCGAGCTGACCTACGCCGGGGCCCGGGCCATGGTGGTCTACCGCCTGCCCCTCAACGAGGTGGTGTTCGACTTCTACGACCGGCTCAAGTCGGTCTCCCGCGGCTACGCCAGCTTCGACTATCACCTGGAGGACTACCGCGAGGGCGACCTGGTGAAGGTCTCGATCCTGGTGAACAATGAGCCGGTCGACGCGCTCGCCATGATCGTCCACCGCAGCCACGCGGAAAGCCGCGGCCGGGTCTTGTGCCAGCGCTTGAAGGACCTGATCCCGCGCCAGCTCTTCAAGGTGGCGATCCAGGCGGCGATCGGCGGCAAGGTGATCGCCCGGGAGACCGTGAGCGCCCTCAGGAAGGACGTCACCGCCAAGTGCTACGGCGGCGACGTCACCCGCAAGCGCAAACTGCTCGAGAAGCAGAAGCGCGGCAAGAAGCGCATGCGCCAGTTCGGCGAGGTGGAGATCCCCCAGTCCGCCTTCATCGCGGCCTTGAAGATGGACGACGGCTAAGGAGTTCCGAAAACGACGTGCCTGCCTTATCGTTCGGGCATGTGTCGTTAGCCGTTGGGGGGCAAAATGAATCAGAGCATCCGTGAGCGGATCGATTGGGAGCAGCCGTTTCCGCCGGAAGAATACGCGGCGCGCAAGAAGAAGGTCCGCGCCGCCATGGCGCGCGAGGGGATCGACGGGATCCTTGTGACCGGCGCGGCCGACGTGAACTACCTCACCGGCTACGACCAGATCTGGCAGTCCTATCTCATCATCGTCGGCGTCTTCCTCAGGGCCGACGAGGAAACCAGCCTGTTCTTCGACAACGACGGCCACATCGTGCTGATGGAAGCCGCGCCCGCCGTCGACGAAGTCGAGATCCTGCCCCGCGGCACGGCGGCGAGCCACGTGCCGCTGATCGCCGCGGCCATCGAAAAGCGCGGCTGGGCCACGGGCCGCATCGCGCTGCAGCCCTGGTGCTACGGTCCCCACCCCTCCCTGCTCGAGGCAATCGGCGCGCGCCTCGCCGCCGCCGGAGCCGAGATCGCAGACGGCTCGACCCTGGTCGAGGACGTACGCCTCATCAAGTCGGCCCGGGAGATCGCGGTCCTGCGCGAGGCGGGGCGGGTCGCCGATTTGGCCATGGCGGCGGCGCGCGACGCGCTTCGGCCCGGCATCCGCGAGACCGACGTCGACGCGGCCTTCACCGCGGTCCTGTTGGGCAACGGCTGCGGCATTCCGGGCATCCGATCCATGGTCGGCTCGGGGCCGCGCTCGGGCGCCCACCACGGTCCCGCCAGCCATCGCAAGCTCGCGGCGGGCGACGTGGTCCACATCGACTTCTGCGCCTCGCTACACCGCTACCACGCGAACCTCAGCCGCAGCTTCGCGGTGGGGCCGGCGGACCCGCGCTGGCACGACCTCATGGACAAGGCGGCCGGCTGCATCGATGCGGTCCTCGAGGCGGTCGGGCCGGGCGAGTCCATGGCCCGGGTCCAGGAGGTGGCCGACGCCCACACCGACGCCCAGGGCCTGCGCCCCTATGTCTGGCTGATCGGTGGCTACAGCCTCGGTATCGCCATGCCGCCCGACTGGGTCGGCCGCCACCGGCCGAAGCCCCGCGAAGACGTGCCGATTCCCCTCCTGGAGCCCGGCATCGTGTTCAACTACGAAAACCAATTCGATGTCTTCGAGGGCTGGCCCGGCGGCACGGGTGCGGGCTATATCGAGACCTTCCTAGTCGCCGAAGACGGCCTGGAGCTGCTCTCCAAGCTACCGCGCAATCTGGTGGTGGCTGGCAGGTGAGGCGGATTCTATTTGCCTGCAGCGGCGACGGTCCGCTCGCCCTCTATGTTGCCGGGCCCACCTCCCTACCCGACCACCCACGACAGTATGCTTGATGGGCGGTCGGGTGGAGAGGTGGGCCTCATTGCGATCGGTCGCCGGAGCCTGAACCTTATTCCGCCGCCGTGCTGCGCGATCCTGCCGGGACCGTGCCGTAGAAGGCCTTGAAGGCGCGGGTGAAGTTGCTGCGGCTGCGGTAGCCGACCTTGGCCGCGACGGTCTTGACCGGCAGGTTGGTGGTCTGCAGCAGCTTGGCCGCCCGTCGCATGCGGCTCTCCACCAGGAAATCGTGAGGCGACTGGCCGAAAGCGGCAATGAAGTGGGCCGAGAAGGAGGCGCGGCTCATGCCTGCCACGGCCGCCAGATCCTCCAGGCGATGGGGTGCTTCGGGCTCCTCCAGCATGGCCTCGACCGCCTGGGCCAGGCGCGGGTCCTGCAGGGCAGCGAGCCAAGGCGGGCGGTCCTCCTGGCGCTGCACCAGGCGGCGCAGCACAAGGATGAGGCACTGCTTCATCAAGGTCTCGGCGAGCGCCCGGCTGCCGAGCCGGGGATCGACCAGTTCGTCCAACAACGCCCGGAAGGCGTTGCTGCCGGTGTGGCAGTTGGCGAAGCACTCGATGACCGGGTCGTGCAGTCGGTCGAACACGCCGGTGCCGTCTCCGTAAGTGGCGGCGATGCCACCGCTGGCCAGCAGCAGGCCCTGACTGCCATTGCCGATTTCGCGCCGGACAAGGCCTTGCGTGAGCGGCATGCAGCAGCCGTCCGAGGATTCGACCGGCACCGGCTCGCCGCCGTTGGGCCGCCCGGCGATGAAGGTCCGCCGGGGGCCGGGCGGCACCACGACGACGGTTGCTGGCTCCAGCCGCATGGGCGCAAAGTCGCCGCTGCGCAGGGTGCCTCGCCCGGCGAGCACATAGTGGAGCGCCAAGTCGTCGGCCGGCGCCAGGTCGAGGCACCAGCCGCCGCGCACGTCGCATACCTCGAAGGCGGCGACCCGCACGTCGAAGCCCGACAACAGCTTTTCCATCGCTAACATGAGGGGCGATTGTCTGTGGTTTTCCTAGCGGGCGCAACCAGCAAGGCGGCGACATGCCGAGGAGCAGGGCGGAGCGCGGCGGGTCGGGCAGGAGCGCGACACGGACCGGGCTTGATAATCCTTGCCAGCAATCCCGGCCGCAGCCGGCGTTCGCGGCCCGCATCAGGGTCGCGTCAGGATCGGGGTGCCGCCCCGGCGCGCGGCTCGGCCGAGTTCCCATCCCCCGCTTTGTCGTCGCGCACCGGACGGCGGAGAAAACTGACGCCGGTCAAGACGGCGCCCGGGACCGCGAACGCGGCGGCCGCCGGCCATTGCAGCGCCGTGATCAGGACCGGGTCCCACAAGGGCTCCCAGACATAGCGTTCGATCAGCGCCTGAACCAGATTGAGGCTGGCCGGACTGAGGGAATACCAGAGCGCGCCGAGGGGCTCGAGCGCCGTTTCGCTGCCGTCGCCGCTAGCGGCCAGATCGGCGCCCAGCACCAGGGCCGCTGCCAGGAGAAACAACAGGCCCAAGACTCGTGCGGCGATCCTCATGTCCAACCCCGACCTCGTTTTTGGCCTGGCAATCCTATCAGCCCGGTTCGCCCGGCGCCAAGCCGAAGCGCCGGCCAAATCGAACGGCCGAAAAGCCGAGCTTCCCGCCAAGCCGCGGCCAGCGGATCATTGCATCGCGACAAGGGCTCGGCTAACGTCCCGGACCTTGTGTTCCGGAGGGGTGGCCGAGTGGCTTAAGGCGCACGCCTGGAACGCGTGTGGGCGGGAAACCGCCTCGTGGGTTCGAATCCCACCCCCTCCGCCCAGTACTATAAAAAGAAATCCAATCATTTATATCTCTCATAGAGAGTATAAAGAAATCCGAGCTTTAGCCGAAGATCTTGCTGATTTCGAGGCTAGAATGGGGACGGAGAGACCCTGATTGCGGCTCTGTTCGTGGGAAATT
>CALJXB010000206.1 GCA_937974415.1 uncultured Kiloniellales bacterium | reverse complement strand
CGCGCGCATCGACCCTGTCTTCGAGTCCTACGCCGCGTTCCTGCCGGACTTCCTCGAGGAGGTGCTGAGCCGTCAGGCCGAGCGCGGCCCGCGGCCCCGATTTCCCGGTCCCTTCCTCAAGGCGGCCCAGGAGGCGCTGGGCCGGCGCCTCATGGCGGCGATCGGCTTCGACTTCGAGCACGGCCGGCTCGATGTCTCGCTGCATCCCTTCTGCGGCGGCGTGCCGGACGACGTGCGCATCACGACGCGCTACGACGAGGCGGATTTCACCAGCGCCCTCATGGCGGTGCTGCACGAGACCGGCCACGCCATGTACGAGCGCGGCCTGCCGACCGACTGGCGCCTGCAGCCGGTGGGCCAGGCGCGCGGCATGTCGCTGCACGAGAGCCAGTCCTTGCTGATGGAGATGCAGGCCTGCCGCAGCCCGGAGTTCCTCGGTTTCGCCGCGCCGCTGATCGCCGAGGCTTTCGGTCATGAGAGGGGTGGCGAGGGATCGGTGTGGGAGGCCGACGGTCTGATCCGCCACTACCACTGGGTCGAGCGCGGCCTGATCCGGGTCGACGCCGACGAGGTGACCTATCCGGCCCATGTGATCCTGAGGTATCGCCTGGAGCAGGCCCTGCTGAGCGGCGACCTGCCGCTCGCCGACCTGCCGGCGGCCTGGAACGCGGAGATGGAGAAGCTGCTGGGCGTGCGGCCGCCCGACGACACGGACGGCTGCCTCCAGGACATCCACTGGTACGACGGCGCCTGGGGCTATTTCCCGACCTACACCTTGGGCGCCATGACGGCGGCCCAGCTCCACGACGCGGCGGTGCAAGCGTGCCCCGAGATCCCCGAGGCGCTCGCCCGCGGCGACTTCGCGCCGCTCCTGGGCTGGCTGCGGGCGGCCGTGCATGAGAAGGGCTCGCTGCTGACTGGCGACGAGCTGCTCACCCAAGCCACCGGCCGCCCCCTCGACCCGGAGGTCTTCAAAGCGCACCTCGCGGCGCGGTATCTGGGCGAATGACGGGGACCTCCAGAGTCTAATCGCCCGCCGGCAGGAGGCTGCCGGAGACGCGGCGAAGGGGTGCGCCGTCGCGGGTCCGGGTGAACTTCAGGTCCATGACCCCAGCCGGCGAGATCGTGCGCACGTAGCGCGACAGGTCATAGAGGCCCGCCTCGTCGATCTCCAGCACGTAAACGTAGAGGCTGCGCCCCTCGAGCCGGGCCCAGCTGCGGGATACGGCGGCGCCGGGCCCGTCGGCGCCCTCGCCGAGCCAGACGGAGGGGCCGCTTCGCACGAAGCGTGCGGCGGTCAGGCGCCGCTTGGGCTCGGCGTCCGCCGCCGCCAGCCCGGCCGACTGGATCACCGTCGTCCAGGCGATCTCGAAGCCGTCCGCGGTCTCGGAGATCCGCACGTCCAGGTCGCGCGTGCCGTATCCGCTCGTGGGATCGTCCGCCCGCTGGCCGATCGCCGAGCCCTCCCAGCGGCCGACAAAGGCGTCCAGGGCCAGGGTGTCGTTGGCCTCCTGGGCGCCCGCGCCCGCGGTGGCCAGCAGCAGCAGCCCGAGCGTGGCAAGACATCGCAGACCCTTCATGGGCAAAATCCTCCTCTGACGCCCCGCGGCCAGTCGCGGGCGGCGCTTCGGTCCCGCCCGAGCGATGATAGCGGCCCCAGGCGCCTGTGCCATCCTCGCTGTCGTCGGGAGTCGAGGCTTTTAGTCTCCGGAGAGCCCTCCCCACCCTTGCCGTTTCGGGCGCGCGCCCGTTAGATTGCGCCGTTCATGACGTTCGGCGGGCCATGAAATACGTCTCCACCCGGGGTGCCGCCCCGGTACTCGACTTCGAGGAGGTGCTGCTGGCGGGCCTGGCCCGGGACGGCGGCCTCTATCTGCCTGAAACTTGGCCGCAATTCAGCGCCGAGGAGATCCGGGCGCTGGCCAGGCTGGACTATGCCGAGCTGGCGGCGCGCATCGCGCGGCCCTTCGTCGGCGGCGCCATTCCCGACGACGAATTGGACGGGATCTTCGCCGAGGCCTACGCCGGCTTCGATCACGCCGCCGTCGCGCCCTTGAAGCAGCTCGACCGGCAGGTCTGGTTCCTCGAGCTGTTTCACGGGCCGACCCTGGCCTTCAAGGACATGGCGATGCAGGTCCTGGGGCGCCTGTTCGACCATGTGCTGGCCCGGCGCGGCGAGCGGGTGACCATCGTCGGCGCCACCTCGGGCGACACCGGGGCGGCCGCCATCGAGGCCTGCCGCGACCGGTCCCAGATCGAGATCTTCATCCTCCACCCGGAGGGCCGGGTCTCCGAGGTGCAGCGCCGCCAGATGACCACGGTGACGGCGGCCAACGTCCACAACATCGCCATCCAGGGCACCTTCGACGACTGTCAGGACCTGGTGAAGGCCATGTTCAACGACGCCGCTTTCCGGGACGAAATGCGGCTCTCGGCGGTGAACTCCATCAACTGGGCTCGGGTCATGGCGCAGATCGCCTATTACTTCGCCGCGGCGGCGGCGCTCGGCGCGCCCGAGCGGGCGGTCAGCTTCGCCGTGCCGACGGGCAACTTCGGCAATATCTTCGCCGGCTACGCGGCGCGCGCCATGGGTCTGCCCATCGAGCGGCTCTACGTGGGCTCCAACAGCAACGACATCCTGGCCCGCACCATCGCGACCGGGGATATGGCCATGGCCGAGGTGGTGCCGACCCATTCGCCGGCCATGGACATCCAGGTCTCCAGCAACTTCGAGCGCCTGCTGTTCGAGCTCTATGGGCGCGACGGCGCGGCGGTGGCGGCGCTGCTGGAGGGCTTCCGCGCCAGCGGCGCCTGCGCGCTGGAGGCGGGGGCGCTCGCGGCCCTGCGCCAGGTCTTCGCCGGCCACCGGCTCGACGACCGGGAGACCGTCGCCGAGATGGCCCGGCTGTACCGGGCCACTGGCGAGACGGTCGACCCCCATAGCGCCATCGGCATCGCGACGGCCCGGGCACTGGCTGGCGACAGCGAGACGCCGGTCATCGCCCTGGGGACCGCCCACCCGGCCAAGTTTCCCGAGGCGGTGGAGCTGGCCTGCGGGATGAGCCCCGACTTGCCGGCGCGCCTGGCCGACCTCTTCGAGCGCGAAGAACGCTGCCTCGTGCTGCCGAACGATCTGTCCGAGGTGCAAGACGCCGTGCGCGCTCGGCTCGGGCCGGGTCGCGGCCGACTGGCGTCCTGAGCGAAGGCCGAGCCATGACCGTCCAAGTCTCCACTCTCGACAATGGCCTGCGGGTCGCCACCGACACCATGGCGTCGGTCGAGACCGTTTCTCTCGGCGCCTGGGTCGGCGTCGGCACCCGCCACGAGAGCCCCGAGATCAACGGCGTGGCCCACTTTCTCGAGCACATGGTCTTCAAGGGCACCCGCCGGCGCAGCGCCCGCGACATCGCCGAGCAGATCGAGGCCGTGGGCGGCCAGATCAACGCCTATACCGGACGCGAGAACACCGCCTTCTACGCCAAGGTCCTGGCCGAGCATTCGGCCCTGGCGCTCGATATCCTCTCGGACATCTTGCAGCACTCCGTTTTCGACCAGGGCGAGCTGGTGCGCGAGCGGGCGGTCATCCTGCAGGAGATCGGCCAGGCGGCGGACACGCCGGACGATATCGTCTTCGACCATTTCCAGGAGACCGCCTATCCGAGCCAGGCCCTGGGACGGCCGGTGCTGGGCTGCAGCGAGACGGTCTCGGCCATGGACCGGCGGTGCCTCATGGACTACCTCGCCCACCACTACGGGCCGGACGACATGGTGGTGGCCGCGGCCGGGCGGATCGAGCACGAGGTCTTCCGCGACGCCGTGGCCAAGGTCTTCGACGCCCTGCCGTCGGGCCAGACCCAGGC
>CALJXB010000205.1 GCA_937974415.1 uncultured Kiloniellales bacterium | reverse complement strand
GCGCTCGGCCTCGGGCAGGGCCTCCAGGAAGCGGCGGTGGTGCTCGGGGAAGAAGCGGCCCATGCCGGTCATGAACCACTCGGCCTCGTGGGCCCGGGCGAGGAATATGCCGCGCAGCACCAGGCCCAGGACCCGCTCCGGCTGGGCTTCGGCGTAGGCGAGCGCCAGGGTGCTGCCCCAGGAGCCGCCGAACACCAGCCACTGGTCGATGCCGAGATGTTCGCGCAGGCGCTCGATGTCGGCGACCAGGTGCTGGGTGGTGTTGTCCCTGAGCTCGCCCAGTGGGGTCGAGCGGCCCGAGCCACGCTGGTCGAACAAGACGACGCGGTAGTGGGCCGGGTCGAAGAAACGCCGGTGGTCGGGCGACAGGCCGGCGCCGGGGCCGCCGTGCAGAAACAGCGCCGGCCGGCCGGCCGGGTTGCCGCAGACCTCCCAATACATGACATGGGGGTCGTCGAGGGCGAGGCCGCCCGTCTCCAGAGGCTCGATCGGCGGGTAAAGCGGCTCGTCAGTCATGCACGGACGCCTCGCGATAGGCTGGCTGGACCGGGATCCGGGTGGATCCCCGGCAGCGACCCTAACGCGAGGTGGCCGTCGATCAAGTGTGAAGGGGGCTCACCCCGCTTCGGCGAGGGCGATTTCGTGCTCCAGCAGGGCGCGCTTGCGCTTCAGGCCCCAGCGGTAGCCGCCCAGCTCG
This sequence comes from uncultured Kiloniellales bacterium, assembly GCA_937974415.1. Taxonomy (GTDB): domain Bacteria; phylum Pseudomonadota; class Alphaproteobacteria; order Kiloniellales; family JAKSDN01; genus CALJXB01. The sequence goes on along the minus strand of CALJXB010000205.1, from coordinate 5,706 downwards.
CCACTTTCGCGCAGGGCCCGGTGGCAGGGGATGATGAGGGAGACCGGGTTGGTGGCGCAGGCCCGCCCGACGGCGCGCTGGCCCTTGGGCAGGCCGAGACGCTCGGCAATTTCGGAATAGCTGCGGGTCTCGCCCAGGGGGATCGCGATCAGCTCTTGCCAGACCCGGCGCTGGAAGGCAGTCGCCTGGACGTCGAGCGGCAGGTCGACGTGGGGGGTCTCGCCGGAGAGGTAGGCGACCAGGGCGTCGAGGCAGGGGCCGACCCGCGCGTCGTCGCGCAGACTCGAATCGGCCTCAGGGAACTCGGCTTCGAGGGCCGCCACCAAATCCGCGTCGTCCTCGCCCAGGCAGACGAAGCAGACACCCGCCTCGGTCGCCGCCACCAGCAGCCGGCCGAGCGGCGAGTCGACGATGGCGTAAACGATGCTGGCGCCCCGGCCGCCCCTGGCGTAGGTGGCCGGCGTCATGCCGAGCTGCTGGCCGGCCACCTCGTAGACCCGGCTAGAGGAGCCGTAGCCCGCCCCGTAGGTGGCGCCGGCAATGGAATCGCCCTCGCGCAGCTGGCGGCGGAACTGGCCGCTCCTGAGCGCGTCCGCGTAGTCGCGCGGCGAGACGCCCATGACCTTACGGAACAGGCGCTGCAGGTGCCAGGGGCTGACGCCCAGCTCGTCGCCAAGCTCGCCCAGGGTGACCCGCTCGCCGGCCCGCGCGTCGATCTGGGCGCAGGCCCGCTCGACCAGGGCGATCTGGGACTTGGTCGCAGCTTTCGCAGGAGCGCCCGCGGCGGGCCTGATTTTGCTGGCTTTGTCGACGGATAGGGTCATCTGGGCGTCCATGTCACGGGTCCTCTGTGGCTCGGTTCTGAAGAGGATATAGCCATGAGCCTGGGGCCCTTCTATCCGAAGCTTGCGCGGGCTAACGTGGGCTGCCCGGCCGGCTCGGAGCGATAGGTTACGCCATGAAGATCCTGCAAGTCACCGATACCCATGTGGTCGAGGACGGGGGACTGATCTACGGCATCGACCCGGCGGCGCGCCTTGAGGCCTGCGTCGCCCATATCAACGCCCATCACGCCGACGCCCGCTTCTGCATGCTCTCCGGCGACCTCACCAACGAGGGCACGCCCGGCGCCTACCGGGCCCTCAAAGGCATCCTCGACGGCCTGGCGGTGCCTTACCACATCATGATCGGCAACCACGACGACCGGGAAAACCTGCTGGCGGCCTTTCCGGGAACCCCGCGGGACGAGGCGGGCTTCGTCCAATACGTTCTGATGACGCCCGCGGGGCGCCTGCTGGTCCTGGACACGGTCACGCCGGGCACCCACGGCGGCCGTTTCTGCGCCCGGCGCGCCGCCTGGCTGGGCGAGCGGCTCGACGAGGCGGGCGACGATCCCGTCTATATCTTCATGCACCATCCGCCGTTCCCGATCGGTCTGCCCGCCATGGACCGCATGGGGCTCGACGATCCGGAACCCTTCGCAGCGGCTGTATCGGGCCGCGCCAACAGCGCCAATATCCGGCACATCTTCTTCGGCCACGTGCACCGCTCGGTGAGCGGGTCCTGGCGAGGCATCGCCTTTTCCGCCCTGCCCAGCACGGTGCACCAGGTGGCACTCGATCTCGAGGCCGTCACGCCGGTGCCCAAGACCCAGGAGCCGCCGGGCTATGGGGTGATCCTGATCGAGCCGGAGCGCACCCTGGTCCATGTGTGCGCCTATCTGGATCGCTCGCGAATCGCGGGCGCTCAGTCGCCCCCACCGCCGGGGCGTATTACTCAGTAACCGTCTTGACCCTTTGCCCGGCGATGAGCGGATCGCCCTGCCTGAGCCCGTTCAGCACTTGAAACTGGCCCAGGGACTCGGCCCCCAGCGGCATGCGCCGGGCAATTCCCGTGGGTGTGTCGCCGCTCTGCACCCGGTAGATATCGATCCGGTAGGGTCTGAGGTCGTCCGCGTCTTGGGCGCTCAGCGGGCGAAAGCTATAGGTGGTGCGGCGCAGGCTCGCGCTCATCGACGTGGTGAGTTCGGCCGGCGTGACGAAGAGGAAACGGTAGATGGCGCCGTCGAGGCGGATCGCCACCAGGCGAAAGTCCGCCTTGCCCTGGCGCGTATCCAGGCGGGTCCAGGCGGTGGCCGCCTCAAGACCGTTGACGTCGAGCGCCTGGATGTCGTTGAGGTCCACGCCGCCGCCCCAGTCCTCGGCGAGATAGCGGGTCATGGACCCACGGCTCGAGGTTACCGCCGTGTCGAATTCGATAATGGCGCCGTTGGGGTTCTGGGCGAGCACCCGTTTGGGCGTGTTGGCAAGCTGGAAGCCCTCCGGGACCTCGAAAGCGAAGCCGAGGTCCGGGTGCAGGAAGCTCCGGCCGCGCACGAAACCCTGGGCCGGGCTGTCGCCGAAGACCAGGCCGTCGATCTTGTCGAGATAGAGGTCGCGGTCGACGATGGGGTCGGCAACCCTGCGCCCGCCGGCCTGCTGGATCGCCCGCTCGACCCGGTCGGCCGTGCGCGGGTGGGTCTGGGTGATGTCGAAGGCGTCGGCCGCCTCGGGCCGGCCGGCGAGCTCCGCCTCGTAGCGGCTGTGGCCCAGGAGCCGGCGCAGGAAGGTCGCCATGGCCTCGGGGTCGTGGCCGGTGCGCGCCAGGTAGCGCACGCCCAGGGTATCGGCCTCGAATTCCTGGTCGCGCGAGTAGCTGAGCACGGCGAGCTGGGCCGCGCCGGAGGTGGCCTCGGCGGCTGCCTGGCTGCCGAGCAGCACGCCGACGCCCAGCGCCGCCGCCGAGCCGAGCACCGACTGGCCGTAGCGCTCGGCCGAATGGCGCGCGGTGACATGGCCGATCTCGTGGGCCAGCACGCCGGCCAGTTCCGCCTCGTTGTCGGCCAGGGCCAGGAGGCCGCGGGTCACGTAGACGTAGCCGCCGGGCAGCGCAAAGGCGTTGACGACGGGCGTATCGAGGACCGTGAAGTGCCAGTCCAGGTTCGGCAGCTCGGAAGTCTGGGCCAGCAGGCGTCCGAGGCTGTCGACATAGGCCCGGAGCTGCGGGTCGTCGTACTCGCCGCCGAACTCCCGGACGATTTCCGGATGCTGCTCGCGGCCCAGCTTGACCTCGTCCTCAGCCGACAGGCCGCCGGTGAAGATGTTCCGCCCGGTCGCCGGCGACTGGGCGCAGCCCGCGAGCGCCAGGGCGGCCGCCAGACCGCCCGCGGCCAGCAGCAGGCTCAGCTTTCGCGTCACACGTTGTATCACGGGGCGTATCACAGGGCGCATCGCCTGGTGCATCAATCCTCGATCACCTCGATCTGTTCCGGATGGCTCGCCTCGATCATGGGCCCATTGTAGGATTCGATCCAGCCGCGTACCCGCACCCGCTTGCCGTCGTAGACGAGGGGATCGATTCCCTCGGCCTCGAAGACGCGCCGCACCGCCGGGGCCAGGGTCACGGTGAAGTCGCTTTTCCAATCCGCACCGAAGTTCAAGTATACCCGCCCTTTCACCAGGGCCGCTTTCAACACAATACCTTCTACGATCTGGAAACCGCCGTCGTGCCCGTCGACACCGTCGGGCGTGCGCACCGCATAGAAGGGATCGGCCCAGATGCCGCGGCTGAGCGTTCGGGCCCGGCGTTCGCTGGCCAGCATCTCGCCGATCAGCGCCCGGTTGTCGGCAAAGGAGTAGACCCGCGCCATGCCGGCCTCCAAGAGCGCGCCCTGGACCCAAAGGCCCGCCCCGCCCGCCTCATCGAGCAAGTAGAGGTGAGCAAGCGCACGGCCGTGGCGGTCGTTGCGCCGCCCGCCGTAGCCGAGGCCTACGTCGCGCCCCAAAGTGAGCGCGGAGAGCGCCGCCTTGGCCTCCTCGGCCAAGGGCCAGGCTTCGAAACCGGGGCGCCCCAGGGGCAGCTTGGGCGATTGGATACCCACCAACCGCACATGGCGTCCGTCATCCAGCAGCACCGTGTCGCCGTCGACCACCTCGACCACCTGGGCCCGCTCGGCCAGGTCCAGCGCAGCATGCACCGGCCCGCACAAGACCCAGGCCAGGACGGCGAGACCGAGCGTGCGCAGGGCCGAGGCCGGGAGCGGGCTCATGGCCGGTCGTAGTGGCGCCGGGCAGCCAAAGCGGCAAAGAGTGTCAATAAATCGTTCTCTTCATGTGATCGGGATAGCCGCGGTCGTAGGCGGCGCCGTCGAACGGCGAGTCCGAGAGGGATTCCAAGATCTCGCCGGTGCTCGGCAGCTCCGAGCGTGGGATCCGTGCCGCCGGGTCCCACAGGCGGGACCGCGCCAAGGCCTTCTGGCACTGGAAGTAAATCCGCTCGACGGCAACCTTCAGGAGCGACTTGGGGACCTTGCCCTGCAGCGCGAAGTCGGCGCAGAGCTCGGGATCGACCAGGATCTCCGCACGGCCGTTCACCCGCAGGGTCTCGCCGATCCCGGGGATGAGAAACAGCAGCGAGATCCGCGGATCGCGAACGAGATTGCGAAGGCTGTCGAGCCGATTGTTGCCCCGGCGGTCGGGCAGCAGCAGTGTCTTCTCGTCCATGACGCGCACGAAGCCGGGCGGATCGCCCCGCGGCGAGCAGTCGAGGCCCTCCGGCCCGACGGTCGCGACCACCACGAAGGGCGCTTTTTCGATGAACGCCCGGTAGTGCTCTGAGATGCTGTCGATCTCCTTGATCAAAGACCTCGGCACGGGCGCATCGTAGAGCGCCTCGAGCTGCTCGAGGGTCGTCACGCAGTCGGGGAGAGACTCGGCGCCTGAGGATCGTTTCATCGTGCTCAGTTCTGTTGGTTCCGGCCGGTGCGGGCACGTGTGCGGCCGCGACGGCACCTGGCTTTCCAAGATTCCAGGCCGCGGCCGAAAATGCAACGTGAGGCGACGACCTAATCCCTGTTCCATGCAATTCCGCAACGACAGCACGAAAGCGCGCTTTCGCGCGCCGGATCGGCCCTGGCACGCCGCTTGCCTGGTGGTCGATCGGTCGATATACAACATATGTGAGTTGGAAAGCGAAAAGACCCAAGATCTTGCGGTTCGGCGACCGCGAGGTTGAGGTTTGGTGCCGCCGCAACCGGCGCAGCCGCCACATGATCCTGAGCTTGGACGCCGCGGAGGGGGTCTTTCGGCTGACTCTGCCGCCGGGGACGACGGCGGAGGAAGGGCTCGAATTCGCCGCCCAGAAGCGCCGCTGGATCCTGGCCCGCCTCGACGAGCTGCCGCCCCGGGTGCCCTTCGTGCCGGGCTCCGTCGTGCCGTTCCTCGGCGAGCCGCATGTGATCGTTCACGAGCCCCTCGCACGCCGGGGCGTGTGGCGGGAAAACGGCACCATCCATGCCTGCGGGCTTGCCGAACACGTGGCACGCCGGGTCACCGACCATCTGAGAAGCGAAGCCCGAGCGATCCTTTTGCCCCGCGCCCACGACAAGGCCCGGCAGATCGACCGCCCCGTCGTGCGGGTCGGCCTGCGCGATCCGCGCACCCGTTGGGGCAGCTGCTCCTCGGACGGAACCATCAGCCTGTCCTGGCGGCTCGTCCTGGCGCCGGAGGACGTCTTGGACTACGTGGTCGCCCACGAGGTGGCCCATCTGGTGCACCAAGACCACAGCCGCGCCTTCTGGCGCCTGGTCGGCGAACTCACGCCCAACGTGGCCGGCCCGCAACGCTGGCTAAAGGCCCACGGCCACGCGCTGCACCGTTACGGCTGACG
>CALJXB010000204.1 GCA_937974415.1 uncultured Kiloniellales bacterium | reverse complement strand
TCCGGATGGCGGGCCGGCGATCGCTGGTCGATGCCGGCGGGAAGCGAGCGCATCTCGGCGACTTGGTCGGTCACCTTCTGGCCCATCAGGTGGCCGCCGAGGCCGACCTTGCAGCCTTGGCCGATGAAGAACTCGCAGCCGTCGGCGAGGCGCAAATGGTGCGGGTTGAAGCCGTAACGGGACTGGATGCACTGATAGAACCACTTGGTCGAATAGCGCCGCTCGTCGGGGATCATGCCGCCCTCGCCCGAGCAGGTGGCGGTGCCCGCCATGGTGGTGCCCCGCGCCAGCGCCGTCTTGGCCTCGTAGCTGAGCGCGCCGAAGCTCATGCCCGTGACGTAGACGGGAATGTCGAGCACGATCGGCTTTTTCGCCCGCGGGCCGATGACGGTCTTGGTCTCGCACTTCTCGCGGTAGCCTTCGATGACGAAGCGCGTCAGCGTGCCCGGCAGGAACGTCAGGTCGTCCCAGTGCGGGATCTTCTTGAACAGCGAGAAGCCCCGCATGCGGTAACGCCCGAGCTCCGACTTGATGTGAATGTCGTCGATCACCTCGGGGGTGAAGATCCGACTCTGGCCCAACGAGCTGGTGTTGCGCTTTGGCGCCTTCGCTGCCGGCGCAATCTTGGGGGCTGCTTCACCTTGCGGCATGGTTCAACACTCCTTCTTGGCGTCCAACCTCAGAGCACCAGTTTCTTTTCGGTGGGCTCGAGGTTGTCGTAGTTCCACAGCTGCTTGCCGGCGACGATCTTCTGGAAGTGATCGACGCCCTTGTCGGGCAGCAGGTCGTATTGCGTCAGCTTGCGGGTCAGCCAATGCCGGTCAAGATCGGTGAGCTCGCCCGGAACGGCGTCGACGCCGAGGTCCCTGATCGTCCCGCCGACGTAGATCGTGCCGTCGTACATTGAATCGCCCAGGTTCTTGCCGGCATTGCCGCAGACGACCATGCGCCCGCGCTGCATCATGAAGCCGGAAAAGGCGCCGGTGTCGCCGCCGACGATGATGGTCCCGCCCTTCTGGTCGATGCCGGTCCGCGAGCCGACGCTGCCCCGGCACACCAGGTCGCCGCCGCGAATCGCCGCGCCGAAGGTGGAACCGGCGTTCTTGTCGACCACCAGCGTGCCGGCCATCATGTTCTCCGCGCAGGACCAGCCGACCCGGCCGTGGACGCGCACGTTGGGGCCGTCGAGCAGGCCGCAGCCGAAGTAGCCCAGACTGCCCTCGAAGATCAGATTGAGCCGGTTGAGGATGCCGACGCCGAGCGAATGCTGGGCGCCCGGGTTCTTGACCACGATGGTGCCGTGGCCGTCTCTCATCAACTCCCGGATCTTCAAGTTGACGGCGTTGGGGTCCATCTCGCCCGCATCGAACTCCGCGCGCTTGTTGAAGTCGACGTCGAAGGCGTCGGGATAGACGAAGCGCTCTTCCTCCTCGGGCCTGAAAAATACCTGCTGGGTGCGGCCACGGAGCTGCTCCGTGTGCATCCCCATTTCCTGGGAGACGGTTTCGCCGCCGGTCACGCCTGCCATACCCGGACCTCCTCGTCGTACGGATCGTAGGTATCGATCTCATGGGGAACGATGGCGCGGATGGCGACCTCCTCGGAGGCGAGCGCCACGATGTCGTCGCTCTCGTAGAGCACCATGGGCTTGGCCGCCATGGTATCCTTGGCCATGCCGAGCTTGTCCGCCGTCGCCACCAGATAGGTGAACACGCCGTCGATCTCCTCGATCGACTGCTTCAGCGAGTCCTCCAGCTGATAGCCGTCGTTCATCTTGTCCGCCGTATAGACCGCCAGCAGTTCGGAGTCGCAGCTGGACATGAATCGGTGGCCCTTGCGCTCCATCTGCCGGCGCATAATCCAGTAGTTCGTGATCTGCCCGTTGTGAACCACCGAGATGTCGTTGTAGGGGTAGGCCCAGTAGGGGTGGGCGGAGCGGATGTCGACATCGGACTCCGTCGCCATGCGGGTGTGGCCGATGCTGTGGGTGCCTTCGAAGCCCCGGAGGCCGTATTGGTCCGAGACCGTCGAGGCATCACCCAGATCCTTGATCAGCTCCAGCGCATGGCCGAGGGAGAGGATCTCGGCACCCTCGACGTCCTCGATGTAGCGCACCAGGTTCTCCACATCGCCGTCGAAAGAGAAGCGGTAGCGGAAGGCGTATTCCGTTGCCAGCTGCTCGTCGATCAGCTCGGCGCCCTTCTCCGCCATCCGGGCATCCACCACCGCCTTGCGGTCGCGGATCTCCCGATGGATTTCGAAGCCGCTTTCCAGGTCCTCCTGCTCGGCGACCTTGAAGCGCATGATATACTCGTCCAGGTTCGGCTTGCCGTAGATGGCAAAACCCGTCGAATCCGGCCCGCGGTGCTTCAGGGACTGCAGCATCGACGTCATTTCCAGGCCGATGTCGGCGGTCCCGCCGCGGTGGATGACTCCGGCAATTCCACACATGTGACTCTGGCCTCCTCAAAAAGGGGTCGTAACGCGGGGGCTCACGAACGGGGGCTCATGGCAGACAGTCCCAATAGGTCTGGAGATCCCAATCGGTGACCGTGTGATTGAACTTTTCCCACTCGTCCCTCTTATAGTGGGTGAAGACGCGGTACATCTCGTCCGGCATGGCCGATTTGATGACCTCATCTTTATCAAGAGCATCGAGGGCATCGCCGAGCGACATGGGCAGCTTCTTGACCTGCTTGCCGGCCTCCATGGCCTCGTAGATGTTGCGCTCTTCCGCCTCGCCCGGGTCGATATCGCGGTCCATCCCGTCAGCGAAGGCCTGCAGCAGCGCACCGCCCATCAGGTAGGGGTTCACCATGGAATCGACCGAGCGGTACTCGAAGCGGCCCGGTGCGGAAATGCGCAAGGCGCAGGTGCGGTTCTGATAGCCCCAGTCGGCGAAGACTGGCGCCCAGAATCCCGTGTCCCAGAGACGCCGGTAAGAGTTGACCGTCGAGGAGCCGATGGCGGTGAGCGCTTGGAGATGCTCCATCACGCCGCCAACGCACTGGAGTCCGATTGGGCCGGGCTTGCGCTCGTCGATGCTGGGGTCCGGCATGAAGTGATTCTCGCCGCCCTCGCGATAGGTGAAGGCACCTTCCAAGCCCGGAAGGCTGTCGTGGCCGAGCGTGTTGACGGTGTCCTCGCCCCCGCTCCAGAGGGAGACGTTGTGGTGGCAGCCGGACGCGGACACGCCCATGAAGGGTTTCGACATGAAGCAGGCGATGAGGCCGTGCTCGCGCGCCGCCTGGGCGCAAATCTGACGATAGGTCGTCAGCCGATCGCTGTTGCGCAGCACGTCGTCGAACATCCAGTTGAGCTCGAGCTGGCCCGGCGCATCCTCGTGGTCGCCCTGGATCATGTCGAGGCCCATGGCGCGCGAATATTCCAGCACCGTCATGAACACGGGGCGCAGGCTTTCGAACTGGTCGATGTGGTAGCAGTTGGGCTTGGAGAAACCGCCGTCTGGCAGCCCGTCCTCGCCCTTCTTCAGCCACATCATTTCCGGCTCGGTCCCGGCCCGCAGATGCATGCCGCCGTACTTCTCCTGGAACTGTTGATGGAGAATGCGCAGATTGCCGCGGCAGTCGGACGTCAGATGGCCGCCGGGATTCTCGCGCTCTTCGCGGTTACGGAAGCAGGTGCAGTAGACCCGCGCCACGCGCTTGTCCCAGGGGATCTGGCAAAAGGTCTCCGGATCGGGAATGCCGACCAGCTCCGAGGACTCGGGTCCGTAGCCGATGTAGTGGCCGTGGCGGTCGACGAAGAGGTTGGCGGTCGAGCCGTAAACGAGCTGGAAGCCCCGTTCGGCGATCCGCTCCCAGTGATCGGACGGAATACCCTTACCGACGATCCGTCCGGTGACCGAAACGAACTGAAAGTAAATGTAATCTATCTTCAGTTCGTTGATTTTCTCGCGAACCTGTTTGACCAAGTCTGCCCGCCCTGGTGCATTCACATGTGCTTCGAGATCCGTCATGGTTTTCCCCTGTCCTTGCTAGTGTTCTTGCCAGTCTGCGGCGCGTTAAACGCCCCCATGGTGCTTATCGATATCTCCCGCGTCCCGACCCTTGGCCGTCAGCTCCACGGAAACGGGCTGTGGGAAACGGGATGCAGCTCGCCCTTTTCGTAGCGCGAGAAGCGGAACGGCTGCAAGAGCGCGCTCTCGCCGTTCAAGAGCTCCTCGGCGACCAGCTTGCCGACCCCGATCATCTTGTAGCCGTGGTTCGAATCGGCGACCACGTAGACGTTCTGCCGGAAGCGGTCGAATACCGGGAAGCTGTCCGGCGTGAAGCAGCCGAGCCCGCCGGACGCCTCTTTCTTGTAGTGCTTGATCTGGCCTTCGAAGCGCTTCTGGCAGAAGGCCAGGGCCGAGCACCACATGTGGGCGAAGTTGTCGTCGACGATGAACTCGGGCGAGTCCGCCCCATAGGGGTCGATCTCCACCTCGTCGACCGGCCGCTCGACCTTGTAGGGCGCGGCACCGCCTTGGATGCCGTTGAAGTTGAAGTCGGGCTTGTAGTAGATGCCCCACAGCTCCTCGGTGATCAGCGAGCCGTCGACGTCGGAATGGAGCGGCGCGTCGGTGTCGACGTGGATCACCGGCGGCATGCCGCCGTCGTTGGTCTTCTGCAGATTGGGATCGACTCCCAGGGTGCCCTCCTCCAGGCACCAGTAGCGCCAAGTCGGAATGTCGCTATGGCGCGCGCCGTCGCGCCCCGTGATGGTCACGGTCTTGGGCAGCTCGAGCATGTTCCAGATCTCGTTGACCCAGGGCCCGACCGCGACCACAACCTGTTCGCATTCGATGGTGCCACGTTCGGTGACGACCGCGCGCACGGCATCGGAATTGTGCCCGGTCTCGAAGCCGGTCACCTTGAGGCCGGTCAGGATGCGCACGCCCAGGTCTTCGGCCTTCTTGGCAAGCCCGTACATCGAGGCCGTGTTGTTGGCGTAGCCGCCTTTCTTTTCGTGCAGCACCGAGGTGATGCCCTTGGCCTGCCAGTCGTCGAACAGGCCTTTCATGTAGCCGAGGGACTCCGCCTCGCCCTCGACGAAGTGGGACTCGTAGCCGATCGCCTGCTGCTGCTCGTAGATCTGCGCCACGTCGGCGCGCATCGACTCCGGACTAATCTGCATGTAGCCGACGGGGTGATAGCTGAAGGCCTCGGGATCGCTCTCCCAGACCTCCACGCATTGGGCCATGAGCTCGCGCATGGCGGGCTGGAAGTAGTTGTTGCGCACGACGCCGCAGGCAATCCCCGAGGCGCCGGCCGCGATCGCCGTCTTGTCGATCACCAGGACGTCGCCGCCGCCACCCTGGCCCTTCGCCTCCAGCTGGGCCGCCAGATGCCAGGCCGTGGACAGGCCGTGAATGCCGGCACCGATCACCACATACTTCGCGCTTGATGGTAACGCCATCTC
>CALJXB010000203.1 GCA_937974415.1 uncultured Kiloniellales bacterium | reverse complement strand
GAGATTGAAGCGGTCGAGGGTCGCGCCCAGGTTGTTCTGGAACACGAAGGAAGCCACGCAGCTGCCGTCAAAGTCCTCGGCCTTGTTGAGCTCGATCGAAAGGCCGCTCGATTGCGCCGAGGCCAGCGGCGGTGCCAACACTGTCGCCGAGACAAGCCCCACCGCCAGCGCCATACCGGCCAGGATCCGGCGCCCGCAAATTAGCCACGGGCTCAAAGTGAGCCGCTTCTGCGTTTGCTGCATGGGATATCCCCCCCAAACCCATGAACCCATTGTAGCACAGGCCCCATCGTAATACAGGCAGGGGGACCTTGGTGAAGGCTCGTTGATGCCCTGTCGCGATCAGGCCTGCTTGTCCCAGCCGCCGCTTTCGCCCTGCTGCCAATAGGTGACTTCGTGGCCCGCGTCCTTGTAAGCGCGCCACAGATCGCGCGCCGAGGCGACGGCGGCATCATCGGAGCCGTCGAGCAGGACGGCGCAGACGTCGAAATCCCCGACGCGCTCGGATGTCGCACCGTCGGTCAGGAACAGAACCTGGGCCCCGTTCGGGTTCTCGTCGCCGGTGGTTAGCCAGACCGGCTGGCCCTCGGCGAATCCGTCCTTTTCCGAACCATGGGGAAGAAATCCGCGGTCGTTATAGGTCCAGAGATGACCGTTGATCGCCTCGACTCGCTCCTCCGAACCGGCCATCACCACGGCGCGCTGGTCGCGCTCGAGAGTCTGCTCGAGCATGACCGGCAGGACCGCTTCCAAGCGCGAGCGGGTCAAGTGATAGAAGCGCACGTCCGTCATGCGGCTTACCCCTAGGACTCGTAGTGCTCCTTCACCAGGCGGTCCAACAGGCGCACGCCGAATCCGGTGCCGCCCTTGGGCACCGTGGGCTTGGCCTTGCTCGACCAGGTCACCCCGGCGATGTCGAGATGGGCCCAGGGGGTGTCGTCCTTGATGAAGCGCTGGAGGAATTGCGCCGCGGTTATGGAGCCGCCGGCACGGTTGCCGATGTTCTTCATGTCGGCCGCGTCGGAATCGATGGCCTTGTCGTACGCCTGGCCGAGCGGCAGCCGCCAGACCGGCTCGCCGACCGCTGTGCCGGCTTCCGTCAGGCGCGCGGCCAGTTCGTCGTTGTTGCTGAACAGGCCCGCATGCTCGTGGCCCAGGGCGACGATGATGGCCCCGGTCAGGGTGGCCAGGTCCACGATGGCCGTCGGCCGGTATTTGTCCTGGACGTACCAGAGGGCATCGGCCAGGACCAGGCGCCCTTCGGCGTCGGTATTAAGCACCTCGATGGTCTGCCCCGACATGGAGGTGACGATATCGCCGGGCCGCTGGGCCGCGCCCGAGGGCATGTTCTCGACCAGGCCGCACACGCCGATCGCATGAACCTTGGCCTTGCGGCCCGCGAGCGCTTGGAACAGGCCGATCACCACCCCGGCGCCGCCCATGTCCCACTTCATGTCCTCCATGCCAGACGCCGGCTTGATGGAGATTCCGCCGGTATCGAAGGTGACGCCTTTGCCGACGAAGGCGACGGGTCGACCGGCCTGGCTGCGGCCCCCGCGGGTTCCAGAGCTCGTGCCGTTCCATTCCAGCACCAGAAGCTGGGACTCCCGTGCGGAACCCTGGCCGACGCCGAGCAGGGCGCCCATGCCGAGCTTTTTCATCTCGGCGACGCCCAGAGCGCGCACCTTGACGCCGAGCCCCTGAAGCGCCTTGGCGCGCTGGACCAGGCTTTTGGGATAGATCACGTTGGCCGGCTCTGACACCAGGTCGCGGGTCAAATGCACCCCCGCCGCCACCTTGTCCAAGGGCGCGAAGACGCGCCGCGCCTCGGCCGTGTCCTCGGTGAGGACGCTGAGCTTTTCCAAAGGTTTCTTATGGTCGGGCTTCTTTTTCGTCTTGTAGCGGTCGAAGCGGTAGGACTGGAGGCGCGCGCCATAGGCCAGATGACCGGCCGAGGCGGCCGCGGCCTTCGTGTTGCCGCCGAGCGAATCGACCGCCGCGCTCGCCAGAGTCTCGCCAACGCCGTTCAAATGGCTGACGATCGCGCTTCCGATGGCCTGCATGTCGCGGCCTTTCAGCTTCTTGGGATCGCCCAGCCCGACGAGAAGCAGGCGGCTGTTGTCCAGGCCCCAAGGCGCCACGAGGTCCAGGAGCTCGTCCTTCTTGCCTTGGAAATCGCTGGCCTTCATGGCCCGCGTCAGAGCACCACCGGTGGCCTTGTCGAGCGTCTTGGCGCTGCCCAGCAGCTTGCGGTCGGCGGCCACGAGAACGGCCAAAGCCCCGCGAGTCGGCAGACGCACGGCGGAAAATGTGATCTTCATGAAACCTCCCAATTCGATTCACCGGGGTTGCTTGGGGTCCCGGCCGGCGCGGCCGATCCGGGAGCGAAGCGGGTGCGCCGGCGGCCGGCGCCGCAGCCGGCGGCAGCTTCGGGTTCTACCTTGAGCTCAGGGTTCACAGAAAGACTCGCCTCTAAGTTCAGATAATAAAAGGACTAGACCAATCTCCTAAAATGCGGCTATCACTGATTCCGGACCACACCAGCGAGAGACATGCCGCCCACCTCTCCCGATGTTCGCCCGCTTTGGCCCGCTTCGCTCCATCGCAGTCCGCCGCAAGGCCCGGTGGAAGCTCTTCGCCGAGCCCCTGTCGCCGTGCGCCGCCCCGCGCAGGGCTCAGGGCCCCCCGCGCGGCAGCCGCCGGCCGGACCGGCGGCACGCACAAAGACTACATCGCCGATCGCGCCGCGTCTGTCGACCGCTTTGTCGCCGCCCGGCGCCCTCTTGCGTCGGGCTATCAAGTCTTCGACCGGCAAGTCTCCGACCGGACGAAGGCGCGAGTTTTCGAGGATCGGCCGCAAGAACGCCGCGCCGACGGTGTGGGGCATCGCCCTGGCGAATCCCGACGCCGACTGTGATCCTCGCGCTTTCGATCGGTAGAGCGGTAGGCACGGCGTGACCGAGCGAGTCTTGCGAAACAAGGGCCTATATCGCCGGTTCCTGGTCCTCCTTCTGATACTTGGAGTGCCGAGCCTGGTCGTCCTCGCGGGGATTTCGAGCCCCCGGGCCCAGGAGGAGGCCCAGGAGGAGGAACTGGACATTCCCCAAGAGTTGCGCGAAGTGCCGATCCTCTTCAGCGCCGACGAGGTGGTCTCCGACGAGGCGCTTGGCATCGTGACCGCCCGCGGCAATGTCGAAATCAGCCAGGGCGGCCGCACCCTCCTGTCCGACACGGTGAGCTACAACCGGCGCTCGGGCGTCGTCACGGCGAGCGGCAACGTGCGCCTCCTGGAGGTCGACGGCACCACCTACTTCGCCGAATACGTCGAGCTCTCGGACGATCTGCGCGACGGCTTCATCCGCGACATTGGGGTGCTGATGGCCGACAGGACCCGGATCGCCGCGGCCAGCGGGACCCGCCGGGACGGGCGCATTACCGTGTTCCGCAAGGCCGTCTTCAGCCCCTGCGAGCTGTGCCGGGACGACCCGAGCAAGGCGCCGCTCTGGCAGCTCAAGGCGGACGAGGTGATCCACGACCAGGAAGAGCGATCGCTGACCTATCGCGACGCGCACCTGGAGTTCTACGGCGTCCCCATCGCTTACACGCCCTACTTCAAGCATCCCGATCCGACGGTCGACCGCCAATCGGGCTTTCTCGCGCCGACCTTCGGCAATTCCTCGGCCTTGGGAGTCACCCTGGAGGTTCCCTATTACTGGAACATCGCCCCGGATAGGGATCTAACCTTCGAGCCGATAATCACCACCAAGCAAAGCGTCGTTCTGGCCGGCAAATACCGCGAACTCTTCCCCAAAGGCGTCACCCGATTCGGCGGCAGCGCCACCATCGCGGACCGCGAAAAGGCAAACGGCGAGACGGAGAGCAACGAATTTCGCGGCCATGTCGACTCGCTCGGGCGTTTCGCGATCAATGACTCCTGGCGCTGGGGCTTCGACCTGGAGCGGGCCAGCGACGACACCTATCTGCGGCTCTACAACTTCTCTAATACCTCCACGCTGACCTCGAACCTGTCCACCGAGTACCTGCGTGGCCGCGACTACCTTGCGGTCAACGGCCTCGTCTACCAGGGCCTGCGCGACAACAGCAACAACGAGGAGCTTCCGATCGTTGTTCCGCTGATCGACTACAACTTTCTGAGCGAGCCCGATTCCCTCGGCGGCCGCTACTCCCTCGATACCAACATCGGGGTGCTGAGCCGAATCGAGGGCCGCGACACCCGGCGCCTTTCCGTGCAAGGCGGATGGGAACTGCCCTTTGTCGGGCCGGCCGGCGACCTTTACCGGGTCATGGCCAACGTCCAGGCCGACGGGTATTGGGTCGACAATTTCGATTCCGACAGCCAGGAGGTCAATCCGCCGGGCAACTTCGACTCGGACCTGGTCGGGCGATTCTTTCCGCAAGTCGCGCTGCAGTGGCGTTATCCCCTGGCCCGCGCGGAAGACTGGGGGGACCAGGTGATCGAGCCGGTCGTGCAACTGGTCGGCGCGCCGGATTGGGCAAACAACGACGATATTCCGAACGAGGACAGCACCGACTTCGAGTTCGACGATTCCAACCTGCTCAGCCTGAACCGCTTTCCCGGCGTCGACCGGGTCGACCCCGGCAGCCGGATCGATTACGGAGTGCAGTGGGACATGTCCAGCGCCTTCATTGGCGAGGTTAGCGCGTTTGCCGGGCAAAGCTATCGCTTCGAAAACGACGACGCCTTCGCCGCAGGATCCGGATTGGAGGACAATCTTTCCGACGTGGTAGGCCGCATCCGCCTGGTGCCGCAGGAAGATATCGACGTGTCCTATCGCTTCCGGCTCGACAAGGACGATCTGGCCGCCGAGCGGCACGAGCTCGACCTGAGCGTCGGGCCGCCGGCCTTGGACCTCGATCTCAGCTATGTCTTCCTGTCCGACGACTTGAGCACGGACGAATTCGATACCCGCGAGGAGCTGGCATTCCGCCTCAGCTCTCAGCTCAACGAGAACTGGTCCATAGCCGGCGCGCACAGGCGCGACCTGCAGGAAAACGACGCCTTGTCCACGGCCGTCGGATTGACCTATCAGGACGAATGCTTCTTCATCACCATCGAGGGTAAGCGCACCTATTACGAAGACCGCGAGATCGACCAGGAGGATTCGGTCATGGTCAAGGTGGTGTTCACGCACCTCGGCGAGATCGGCGTCGAATAGGGAGTCTTCGACGCCATCGCGCACATTGTTCCCGACCGGGTGAATGCCTATAGTCGGCCCCGAATCGGCCGTCGCCGCGACTCCAACTGCCGAGACTGATTGCTTGATCACTGGACGGACTCTCAAGCGCGCCTTTCACGCCGTTGCCGCCGGATTGGTGCTGGGATTGCTGCTTCCGGCGTCGCACGCCGGCCGGCCCGCAGCTCTCGCCCAGGATACCTTGCGCGCGGTCGCCGTGGTGAACGACGAAGTGATCTCGATGCTCGATCTGTTCATGCGCACCCGCTTGGTGGCGCTCTCCTCGGGCATCCAAGTGACGCCGGAATCGCAGTCCCGCCTGCAGCAGCAGGTACTTCGACGCCTCATTGACGAGCGCCTGCAGCTCCAGGAGGCCGCGCGACTGAGCATCACGATCAGCGACGAAGAGGTCACCGAAGCACTCGACGATATCGCACGGCGCAACAAGATGTCGAACGAGCAATTCGAAGCGATGTTGAAACGCGGTCAGATCCTGCCGTCGACCCTTCAGGAACAGGTCAAGGCCGGACTGGCCTGGCGCAGAGTGCTTCGGGTGCGTTTGGTGCCCACGATCGTCATTGCCGACGAGGAGGTCGACGATGTCGTCGCCCGGCTCAAGGCCGGCCAAGGCGGATCGCAAATCAATCTGTCGGAAATCTACCTGGAAATCGACTCCGTGCAGGTGGAGGACGAGGTCCGGCGCGAAGCGATCGGCCTGCTGGAAGAGCTGCGTGGCGGCGGCGATTTCTCGGCCCTTGCCGGCCAATTCTCGCAATCCGCCACCGCAGCCAAGGGCGGCAACATCGGTTGGATCGAGGAATCCCAATTACCCGAGGAGCTCGCCTCGGCGGTGCGCGGCATGCGGCCCGGCGAGGTCAACGGGCCGGTGCGCGGACTGACCGGTTATTACATCCTCCACCTGAAAGACCGCAAGGCGATCAGCGGAGGCGAAGACACCGTTCGGCTGACGCAGATTTTCTTGGAACTTCCGCCCGACGGCCAAGACTCCGAGCGTGCGCTGCGGCTGGCGGAGGCCGAGGCCTTGCGGGGGCAGATCGACAGCTGCGAGACCGCGGCGGAGGTGGCAGAGACCGCCGGGGCTTCCGGGTCCGGCGACCTTGGGATGATGAAGGTCAAGGATCTTTCGCCCCAGCTTCAGAACGTGGTCCGATCGCTGCCGCTTGAACAACCCAGCGAGCCCATGACCATCGCCGGGAGCCTCACGATTCTAGTGGTCTGCGAGCGCCAGGGCGGCGTCATCGATCGAGACAGGATCCAGCAGAACCTCATGACTCAGAGGCTCGAGATTCTGGCACGGCGATACCTGCGGGACTTGCGCCGGCAGGCCAACGTGGACCTTCGCCTGTGAGCGATCGTGGGGTCGGGCGCGAGCCGGATCCGGCGTTGGCGGTCACCATGGGCGAGCCTGCCGGCATCGGCGGCGAACTGGCCCTCATGGCCTGGCGCGATCGCGTGCCACGCGCTGTCCCGCCGTTCTTCCTCATCGACGATCCGCGGCGCTTGTCCCGCTTGGCGGCTCATCTCGGCCTCG
>CALJXB010000202.1 GCA_937974415.1 uncultured Kiloniellales bacterium | reverse complement strand
CAGGCAGTGGTGCAGTCGCCCCGGCACAAATGTTCGAGATCTTCGATCAGCTGGGTGTAGAGGGTCCGCTTGAAGGGAACGATCAGTGCGGGCAGTTCGGCGAGATCCGCCCATTTCCAAGCGGAGAATTCCGGTTTCTCGGTGGCGATGTCGATATCCGCGTCACGCCCCAGGAACCGAAAGACGAACCATTTCTGGGTCTGTCCGCGGAACCGGCCGCGCCATAGCTTGGGCACCAAGTCCGCGGGCAGGTCGTAGGAGTACCAGTCGCCGCTTTCGCCGATCAACTCGACCTTGTCGGTGCCGGTCTCTTCCGCGAGCTCGCGCCACGCCGCCTCGATCGGGCTTTCGCCCGTGTCGATGCCGCCCTGGGGCATCTGCCAGGCGGCGCTCGGCATGTCGATCCGTTGCGCCACGAAGACCCGGCCCCGGCGGTCGAGCAGCATGATGCCGACCCCCGGCCGGTAGGGCAGGTCGCGGATAGCGGCTGAGGCTTCGGCCTCTGTGGGATGCTCGCTCATGGCTGTCGCCGTCCGCGCCTCGCCCGCCTGCGAACGCTATTGGCTGCCTTGCGCCAGCACGGTGATGGGCACCAGCTCGAAGCCCCTGGCCTCCAGGGTTTTGACCCACGCGCCCAAGCGCTCCAGGGTTGCCGGATAGGGCCGCCCAATGGCGATCGAGGCGCCGTCGTTCAAGGCCAAGCGTTCGATCTGGGCGAGCCTGGCGTCGATGGTCAGCCGTCCGACGTCGCCCTCGTCCAGGGTGCGGTTGTTGACCGCGTGGGGCAGGCCGAGATCCTGTGCGACCGCCGCGACCACGCTGTCCTCGCTGGAGCGGTTGTCCAGAAACATGAGGCCCTGCGCCTTGACCTGCTCCAGAACCGGCTTCACGTGCGGTTCCGAGCCGGTGAAGCGAGAGCCCATGGTCGCGACCAGGCCGACGTAGCCCTCGGCGCGGGCGATCACCCATTGCAAGCGTTGCTGGTTCTGGAGTTGGTCCAACTGGGTGAGCAGAGCCTGGGGTCCGGGATCGTCGTCGGGATAGGTGACCGGCTCCATAGGCAAGTCCAGCATCACCTCGTGGCCGTTACCGCGCGCCATGGCGATCCACTGGGGCAGCTTTTGGACGTAGGGCGTGAACGAGAGGGTGACGCCCGGCGGCAAATCCTCGATGGCGGACTTGGTCGCCCGGCTGGAGAAGCCCAGCCCGGTGAGCACGACGGCGATCCGGGGCTGCTCGGTGGTTGCCTGATAGACCGACGCGTAGCGCCGCCAGGCCGGGAGATCGGCGCCTTCCGCCAAGGTCACCTGAGTCGGCGCCAGCACCGGGCTGGCCGGCGGTTCTTCGCTTTCGGAGGCGGCGTCATCCGGCGTCCCGCCGGCGGGCGCGACGCCGCTGTCTTCCTCTTGCGGGCCCGGGATCGTCAACGTCAGGCCCGTCAGCTCGTCGGGCGCCAACGCCTGATGCGCCAGGACCAGGTAAGTGGAGCCGGCTGTCACCACGGCGAGAAGCGACAGCCAGGCGACGGTGAGCGGCGTGATGCCTGGTCGGTGGCTTGCTTCGGTCATCTCACTGCCTGTCGTCCAAGTAATGTCAGCGGGTCAACACGCCTTGGAACCTTCAGCCGCCGTCAGTTCAAGGCCCGTTCCCGGAACAGCGAAAGGCCCTGCAGGAGGTCGATTGCCCGAGACAATTGATAGTCCTCGGGCTCTTCCTCGCCGGCCGCGCCGTCCTGGCCGCCGCCTTCTTCCTCGGAGCTTTCGTTGCTCAAGGCGCCGCGCAAGTCTTCCTCGCGTCTCGAAACACCTGCTTCGAGCGGCTCGAGGCGTGCCTGTTCCACTTCGATGTCGGGATCGATTCCGTGCGCCTGGATCGAGCTTCCGGAGGGCGTGTAATAGCGCGATGTGGTCAGCCGCATGGCGCCGCTTCCCGACAGCGGGATGATGGTTTGGACGGAACCCTTTCCGAACGACCGGGTCCCCATGATGATGGCCCGGCCGTGATCCTGCAGAGCGCCGGCCACGATCTCCGAGGCCGACGCAGAGCCGCCGTTGATCAAGACGACAATCGGGAGGCCGGCGGCTAGATCGCCTTCGCGCGCGTTGTAGCGCTGGGCGTCGTCGGGGTGACGGCCGCGTGTCGACACGATCTCGCCGTGATCCAGGAAGGCGTCGGAGACGGCGATCGCCTGGTCCAGCAATCCGCCGGGATTGTTGCGCAGGTCCAGCACGTAGCCCTTGAGCGAGCCATCGGCCTGTTCGGAGAGACGTGTGACGGCATCTTCGAGCCCCGGCGAGGTCTGCTCGTTGAACGCCGTTACCCTGAGATAGCCAACGTCATCCTCGAGCCGGCTGCGCACCGACTTTACGGTAATGATGTCGCGCGTGATGGTGACATCGAAGGGCTCCCGGTTGGCCCGCCGGAGGGTGAGGACCAAGTCGGTGTTGACCGGCCCGCGCATCCTCTCGACGGCCTCGGCCAAGGTCAGGCCGAGAACCGGCTCGCCGTCCAAATGGCTGATCAGGTCGCCGGCCTGGACGCCGGCGCGGAACGCGGGCGTGTCGTCGATGGGCGAGACCACCTTGACCAAGCCGTTTTCCATGGTGACTTCGATTCCAAGTCCGCCGAATTCGCCCTTGGTCTGAACCCGCATGTCCTGGAACGACTTGGGGTCGAGATAGCTCGAGTGCGGATCCAGGCTGGCGAGCATGCCGCGGATAGCGGCTTCGATGAGTTCCTGATCGGAGACCTCCTCCACATAGTCCGCGCGCACACGTTCGAAGACGTCGCCGAACAGCTTGACCTGCTTGTAAGTGTCGGCGCCTTGGTCCTGTGTCGAGGCGGTTTGTGGGATCAGGAGGAGGAGTACGGTGGCGAAGACCACCAATCGAGGCATCATTTGCATCAACCTTGCACCTTATCGTCAGTCGTTGCGAGCCAGGGCAGCGGATTGACTGGCTGCCCGGCGTGTCGAAATTCCAGGTAGAGTTCCGGAAATCGTTCCTTGGGGCTGCCCATGACTCCGATGGGCTCCCCGGCGAGAATCCATTGCCCAGCGACCGCGTCGATCCGCTCGAGGCCGGCGAGCAGGGTATGATATCGCCCGCCGTGCTCGATGATCAAGATTTGGCCGTAGCCGCGGAATTCGCCTGCGTAAACGACTTGCCCGTCATAGGGGGCAACCACCTGGGCCTGGGTCCGGGTTTGAATGGAGATCCCCTTGGAGGCGGCATCGGCTCCGATCGCGCGCTGGCCGTAGGCGAGCACCAACTTGCCGCGGACCGGCATGATCAGGAGGGGAATGGCTTCGCCTTGAGGGAACGCCCGGATATTGTCGGGCCGGTGCAGTGCGCCCGGGGTCAAGGAGGCGAGAGCCGGGTCGTCGTTCTCTAGCGCAGCATCGCCCTCGGGGATGTCGTTGGGGGTGCCTTCGGGAATGTCTTCCGCCAGGGACCGGGTCCCTTCAAAGGCCTCTTCCTCCGCGGAGTCCTCCTGGGCTTTCCGGGCCTCCAACGCCGCCTGCGCGCGCTGCGCTTCCAGCTCGGCCTGAGCCCGCTGTTGCTTGGCAACCCGCGCACGAGCCTCCCGCGCGGCGCGCAAAAGCGCTTGCTCCTCGAGCTGTGCCATGAGGTCGCGCAAGGTCTTGGCCTCCTCGGCCAGGCGCTTGGCATTGGATTCGACGCTTTGGCGCTCGCCGAGGGTCTCGGCGTGGAGCTCCCGCTTGCGCCCGATCAGCTCGTCCAGCAGACGGCGCTCGTCGGCCAGGGCCTCGGCCGTTGCGGCCAGCTCGAAATGCTGTTGCTCGATCGCCAGGCGCAGGGACGAGAGCTCCTCCAGATCGTCGCGCAGCCCAGCCGCCCGATCCTCGATCGCGGGAATCGCGGCCTTCAAAAGCAGCGCGCTTCGCACCCGTTCCACCGGCGTACCCCGGCTCACCAGCACGGTCTCGGCGGGTTGCACGGCGATGCGCTGCAGCGCCGCCAGGGTGTGATAGAGATTGCCATGCTGGGCCTTGAGCTCCGCGGTCTTGGCCTCGTTTCGGTTCTCCAGATCCTGCAGGACGGTCTCGATTCGGGTCAGCTGTGATTCCAGGTCCTGGGTCTTCTCGGCCGCCTCGATGGACTTGTCCTGGAGGGCGACGATTTCCCCCTGCAGCTCCTCAGCCTGGCGGCCGAGAGTCTCTCTCTGCGCTTCGCTGGCCTCCAGCGCCTGTTCCACGTCTTCCAGGCGCTTGTCTGTTTCCTGGGCCTCGCTTGCGGCCGGCCACAGCAGCAGGCCGGCGGTCAGCGCGCCAAGGAGTCCACGGGCGCGCCGTCCGTTCGGAAGGCTATGGCGTGATGAGCGTATCATGTCATTCGGCCGCCGCTTCGGCGGGAGCGCCGGCGCCTGCCTGCGCCTTGCTTCGGATCAGCGACCGGCCGGTCATGACCGCCGGCACCGGGAGGTTCATGAGCCGCAGCACGGTGGGCGCGATGTCGGCCAGGCGGCCGTCGGTGAGGCCTGCGGCCCAATCCGGCGCATTCACCAAAACGACAGGAACCCGGTTCATGGTATGGGCAGTATGGGGCTGGCCGCTCGCCGGGTCGTCCATCTGTTCCGCGTTGCCGTGGTCCGAGGTGATCAGCAGGCATCCTCCGGCGGCGGCAACGCGCTTTGCGAGGCGCCCCAGGCAGCGGTCGACCGCTTCCACGGCCTGCGTGGCGGCCGCCATGTTGCCCGTATGGCCCACCATGTCGCCGTTGGCGTAATTGACCACGATGAAATCGAAGCGGCCGCTGTCGACGGCGGCGCACAGGCGCTCGGTCACCTCAGGCGCCGACATCTCGGGCTGCAGGTCGTAGGTCGCGACCTTGGGCGACGGCACCAGGATCCGCTCTTCGCCGTCGAATTCGGACTCGCGTCCGCCATTGAAGAAGAACGTCACGTGGGCGTACTTCTCGGTTTCGGCGATCCGCAACTGCTTGAGGCCCGCCTGGGCAACCACGCTGCCGAGGGTGGCGTCGAGGTCGAGGGGCGGCAGGAGCGCCGGGATCAGCGGGTCGAGGTCGCTGGAATAACTTACCATGCCGAGGGTGGCGGCGAATTCGACGGTCTTGTCCCGCGTGAAGCCGTCGAAAGCCGGGTCCAAGAGGCTACGAAGAAGCTGGCGCACCCGGTCGGAGCGGAAGTTCGCCATAAGGAGGCCGTCGCCGTCGGCGATCCCGGCGAAATCGCCAATGGCCGTCGGCGGCACGAATTCGTCGCCCAAGCCGGCCTCGTAGGCCTGCTCGATCGCCTGGTGGGCGTCCGTTGCGGTCCCGCCCTCGGGCGCCAAGCGGCCCATCACCAGGGTGCGGTAGGCCCGCGCCGAGCGATCCCAGCGCTTGTCCCGGTCCATCACGTAGTAGCGGCCCGAGACCGTGGCAACCGGAGCCTCGGTGGCCGACTCGAAGCGGGTCAGAAACTCAAGGGCGCTGCGCGGCGGCGTATCCCGGCCGTCCAGGAAGGCGTGCACCTTGACCGGCACGCCGGCGGCCAGCAGCGTATTGGCGAGCGCCGCCATGTGGTCTTGATGGGAATGGACCCCGCCGGGCGATAGCAGGCCCATGAGATGCGCCGTGCCGCCGCTGTCCTGCAGGCCTGTGACAAAGGCTTCGAAGGGGGCACTGCCGGTCAGACGGCCGTCGTCGATCGCCTCATCGATGCGCGGAAGGTCCTGCAGCACGGCCCGGCCCGCACCGAGGTTCATATGGCCGACCTCGGAGTTGCCCATCTGACCGCTCGGCAGGCCCACATGCAGTTCCGAGGCATTGATCAGAGCTCGGGGGCCGGCCGCGTTGAAGCGGTCCAGATTGGGCGTCGCTGCCTGGCAGATAGCGTTCATTTCGCACTGCTCGCGGTCCCCCCATCCGTCGAGAATTGCCAGGACCACGGGCCGCGGTGGTGCGACCTGGTTCATGCGGGCTCTATATATGGGATTTCCGCCCGGTCCAACAGGTTTTTGGCTCCTCTTGCTCATGGTCGTCAGCCGCGGTGGTAGGGATGGCCGTCGAGGATGCACTGAGCGCGGTACAGCTGCTCGGTCAGTAACACCCGCACAAGCAGGTGCGGCCAGGTCATACGGCCCAACGATAGAGTGAGATCGGCGCGCTCCAAGACCTCGGACGAGAGTCCCTCGGCGCCGCCAATCACAAATGCGAGATCTCCGAGACCCTCGTCCTGCCAGCGACCGATGAGGGCCGCGAAACTGCCGCTGTCGAGGCTCTTGCCGCGCCCGTCCAGGGCCACCAGACGCACCGCCTTGGGGAGCGCGGCGATCAAGCGCTCGCCCTCGCGCTTCTTGCGGGCCTCGGGGGGCAGCGGGCTTCGCTCTTCGACCTCATGCAGCCGAAGAGGCCACCTGAGCCGCTTCGCGAAGTCCTGGTAGAGCGCCACCGTGGCATCCGACTTCGCCCGTCCGACGGCGACGAGCGTGATGCGCATGGAGTCGGTCCTCGGCCGAGCCCAATTAGGCCGTGGCCGCGGACAGCTTGGGCTCGGGCAGCTCGGAACCCCACATCTTCTCGAGATTGTAGAAGGCGCGGACCTCAGGACGGAACAGGTGCACGATGACGTCTCCACCATCGATCAGAACCCAATCGCAACGCGCCGCTCCTTCGACCGAAACCCGGCCCAGCTGCTTCTTGAGCTTCTCGTGGAGGTGCTCGGCCATGGCACCGACCTGGCGCTGGGAGCGCCCGCTGGCGATCACCATGAAATCGGCAATGCTGGATTTGTTCGTGAGATCGATGACGACCGTGTCTTCGGCTTTGTCGTCCTCGAGCGAGGCTTGCACCATCTCGACCAGGTGCTGACTTTCGTCGGCGCCCGGTTCCTTGTGACCGGCCCCCGGGGTCAATCTGCTGGCGTCTCGAGCCAATTCTTGAGCGGGCTCGGAGACCGCCTGTGAGGGGGCCTTATCCCTGCGTGTTATGGCTGTATTCTCCTTCTACGGTTCTCTCGATTTGGCAACCCTTTCTCCTAGGCGGCCCACTCCCCCTTACCGACTCTGCAGACTGCCTACCCCTACAGTCTAGGGAGGATCTATGAAAACCGCAATCTTTCGGGCCGGAAGACAGCAAAAAGGGCCTGAAAAATGCCGAAAATTCATGATTTTTGACGGTCGCGGCCCTTCCGGCGCTACTGTAAGAGGATATCGCGACGCTTTCATGAAGGACGTGAAGCCATGACCGACGCGAAAAAGGCCCGCCCCGTGGGCTTCAATCACGTGGCGCTGGAGGTCGGCGACCTCGACGAGGCGCTGGCGTTCTATGGACGCTTCCTGGATTTCGAGCTGCGCAGCAGAAGCGAGACCATGGCCTTCATCGATCTCGGCGACCAGTTTCTCGCGCTCACGACAGGCCGCAGCCAAGCGCCCGACGACGAGCGCCACCTCGGGCTGGTGGTCGACGACAAGGAGGCGGTGCGCCGGGCGCTGGAAGACATGGGCGTCGAGCCGCTGCCGGGGCCCTTCCTCGATTTCCTCGACCCCTGGGGCAACCGGATCGAGATCGTCGGCTACGAGAACATCCAGTTCACCAAGGCCCCCCACGTCCTGCGCGGCATGGGGCTCGAGGGCCTCGGCAAGTCCGCGAGCGCCATCCAGGAGCTAAGCGAAAAGGGGATGGCGCCGGATGAGGCCTAGGGCGGGTTTCGGTCGAAAACCGCTCTCGTCGGGCAAGCCAATTGCGGGCGCCCGCCGGATCGGGTAGGTATCCGGCTCTGAATTCGAGGAAGCCGAGCGACCATGGACAAGTTCACCACCTTGCGCGCCGTGGCGGCGCCCCTGCCGATGGTCAATGTCGACACCGACAAGATCATCCCGAAACAGTTCCTCAAGACCATCAAGCGCACCGGCCTCGCCAAGGGCCTGTTCTACGAGCTGCGCTTTGACCACGATGGCCAGCCCAAGGACGGCTTTGTGCTCGACCAGCCGGCCTACCGCGAGGCCAAGATCCTGATCGCCGGCCCCAACTTCGGCTGCGGCTCGTCGCGCGAGCATGCGCCCTGGGCGCTGCTCGACTTCGGCATCCGCTGCATCATCGCCCCCAGTTTCGCCGACATCTTCTACAACAACTGCTTCAAGAACGGCATCCTGCCGATCAAGCTGCCCCAGGAGCAGGTCGACCTGCTGATGGACGACGCCGAGCGCGGCAGCAACGCCATCGTCGCCATCGATCTGGAGAGCCAGACCATCACCGGGCCGGACGGCGGCGAGATCGGTTTCGAGGTCGATCCCTTCCGCAAGCACTGTCTCCTGAACGGCCTCGACGATATCGGCCTGACCTTGGAGAAACATACCGCCATCGACAGCTTCGAGGATAGCCAGCGGGGCTCGCAGCCCTGGCTCTACGGCTGATCCCGGGCCGTAACGGCTTGCTTGGGGAGCCACCGACCATTCTTGAGGGGGAATGAGCGCCATGACCGCCAATAGAAGCCTCTTGATCCTGCCGGGCGACGGCATCGGCCCGGAATGCATGGGCCAGGTGCGCCGGGTCATCGACTGGATGGGCGAAAAGCGCGCCGTCCGCTTCGAGGTCGAGGAAGACCTGGTCGGCGGCGCCGCGATCGACGCCCACGGCACGCCGCTCACCGATGCCACCATGGACAAGGCCTTGAGCGCGGACGCCGTGCTGCTCGGCGCGGTGGGCGGGCCCAAGTGGGACGATCTGCCGTTCGAGCAGAAGCCGGAGCGCGGCCTCCTGCGCCTGCGCAAGGACATGGAGCTGTTCGCCAACCTGCGCCCGGCGATTTGCTTCGACGCCCTGGTCTCGGCCTCCACCCTCAAGCCCGAAGTGGTCGCCGGCCTCGACATCATGATCGTGCGGGAGCTGACCGGCGGCGTCTATTTCGGCGAGCCGCGCGGCATCGAGGACCTGGGCGGCGGCGAGCGGCGCGCCGTGAACACCCAGGTCTACACCACGAGCGAGATCCGGCGCGTCGCCGCAGTGGCCTTCGAGCTGGCGCGCAAGCGCCGGAACCGGGTCTGCTCGGCGGAGAAGGCCAACGTCATGGAGTCCGGCGTGCTGTGGCGCCAGGAGGTCGACAAGCTGCATGAGGAGTCGTACGGCGACGTCGAGCTGTCCCATATCTACGCCGACAACTGCGCCATGCAGCTGGTGCGCAATCCCAAGCAATTCGACGTCATCGTGACCGACAACCTGTTCGGCGACATCCTGTCGGACGAGGCTGCCATGCTGACCGGTTCGCTGGGCATGCTGCCGTCGGCATCGCTGGGCGCGACCGACGAGACCGGCCGCCGCAAGGCGCTTTACGAGCCGGTGCACGGTTCGGCGCCCGACATCACCGGCCAGGGCAAGGCGAACCCGCTGGCCTGCCTGCTCAGCTACTCCATGATGCTCCGCTATTCCTTCGACCTCGGCGCCGAGGCGGACCTGATCGAGCGGGCGGTCGAGGACGTCTTGGAGCAGGGCATCCGCACCGCCGACATCGTTTCGGAGGGGACCACTGAGGTCTCGACCGAGGCCAAGGGCGATGCGGTGCTGGCGGCGCTCGACCGCCTGGCTGGCTAAGTTCACGGGATCGGGCGCGGCCCTCTCCCGCTACCGCGCCACCCGTTTAGAGCGGCTCCCGCTCAGGCCGACTGGAAGGCTTGCAGGAACAGCGACAGCAACTCCGACTGGGAGGAGATGCCCAGCTTGGCGTAGGCGTTCTTGCGGTGGGTCTTCACCGTGCCGAGCGAGATGCCCAGGTTGAA
>CALJXB010000201.1 GCA_937974415.1 uncultured Kiloniellales bacterium | reverse complement strand
TGCCAAGGTATCTGAAACTGATCGCCCGCTTTGCAAACGCAGGGTTCGCTTTGATTTGTTTGGCCTTCGCCTTTGGCCTCCTCTCAAACGGCAAGATGGGCGGCGCTTTGATAGTGTTTGCATTCGGCGCCCTCTTCATCTTCGACCTCTACCTGATCGAGAAAGCCGCCGTGGCCCTTTCGGAAGAAGAATGGCTGAAGGCCGAGGTGCGCAAGGCGCTGCTTCGCCGCAAGCTGCGGCGCATGTCCAAAGAGGATAAGGCCGGGGCGACACCCCCGGAGCGGGATCAGACGCAATAATTTGGGGTGCCCCTAGGGGCGGAGGATGAAAACGCGGGTGCGTAAATTGTCCGAAGCGGAAATCCTCGAGGACTTCCCGATCAGGGGCAAGACGCCCGGCTGGTTCTTTCGCATGGAGGAAATGTCCTACGGCGCCTGGATCGTTGAGGGATCGGATCTCTGGGGGCGGCGGGTGTCGCGCGGCGGCGGCGATCCCGACGATATGCTGGCGGCCTGCGAGGAGGATGCGGCGAAGATCGAACACGGCTTAGGCGCGGCCGGCAGCGGGACAACCTGAGAGGCTAATCCACCGCGTCCGGCCGGGCCTTCAAAAGCGCGCTGACGACACCGTGCAGCGTGCGCACTTCCGTGTCGGTCAGGTCGCCGCGCAGAAAGATGTTGCGCAGGTTGCGCACCATGCTGGCGCGCTTCTCCGGCGGATGGAAAAAGTTGCCGCCGTCGAGCGCCCGCTCCAAACGCTCGAGAAAATTCAACAGCTCGCCCCGCTCCGCCGGCAGGCCGCCGCCGAGTGCGAGACTTTCGCTTGGGCCCGCATGGGCCGCCTGGAACCATTCGTAGCCGACGATGAGGACCGCCTGGGCCAGGTTGAGGGAGGCGAAGGCCGGGTTGAGGGGCACGGCGATCACCCGGTCGGCCAGCACCAGATCGTCGTTGGTGAGCCCCGAGCGCTCCGGGCCGAACAGCAGCGCCGTCGCGGCCCCCGCGCCCTCGGCGGCGCGCATGTCCTGGGCCGCGGCGCGGGGTGTCAGTACGGGCTTCACCATGTCGCGCGGCCGCGCCGTGGTGGCGTAGACCCGCCGGCAGCCGGCGAGCGCGTCGGGCGTCGCGTCGTAGACGGCGGCCCCGTCGAGCACCTCGCTGGCGCCGGCCGCCGCCGCCTCGGCCGCCGGGTTGGGCCAGCCGTCGCGCGGCCGCACCAGGCACAGCCGGGTCAGGCCGCAGTTCAGCATGGCGCGCGCCGCCATGCCGATGTTCTCGCCAAGCTGGGGGTCGACCAGGACGACCCTGGGCCCGCCGGTGACGGGAGAACGGCCTTTGTCGGTTCCAGCCATGAGCTTTCAGTTGAGCGGCGCCAAGCGCGACCGTCAGGCGGACCCGGCCGGCGGCTGGGCGCCTTCCTTCAAAAGCTTCCAGACGATGCCGTCGAAGAGCGCGTTGTAGGAGGCATCGATGATGTTGGGGGAAACCCCGACCGTGTTCCAATGGTGGCCCGCGTCGTCGGCGTTCTCGATCATCACCCGGGTGATCGCGCCGGTGCCGGCCTGGGGCGTCAGGATGCGCACCTTGTAGTCGGCCAGGCGCATGCCCTCGAGCTGGGGATAGATCGGCAAGAGCGCCTTGCGGATCGCGATGTCGAGCGCGTTGACCGGCCCGTTGCCGTTGGCCACCGTCATGTAGTCGCCGCCGGCCACCTCCAGGGTGACCGTCGCCTCGGATTCCGTCACCAGCTCGCCGCGGGCGTTCCAGCGCCGGTCGTCCATGACCCGGAAACGGCGCAGGGAGAAGTAGTCCGGCACCTCGCCGAACGCGCGCCGGGCGAGCAGCTCGAACGAGGCCTCGGCGCCGTCGTAGGCATAGCCCTCGAACTCGCGCGCCTTCACCCGCTCCACCACGCGGGCGATCTTGTCCTCCTCGGCGTGGCTGTCGAGACCGATCTCGCGGAAGCGCGCCAGGACGTTGGCCCGCCCGGCCTGGTCGGAGATCACGATGTGGCGGCGGTTGCCGACGGCCTCCGGGGGCACGTGCTCATAGGTGCGCGGGTCCTTCTCCACCGCCGAGACATGCAAGCCCCCCTTGTGGGCGAAGGCACTGTCGCCGACGTAGGCCGCGTTGGGGGTGGGGTTGCGGTTGAGCCGCTCGTCCAGCATGCGAGAGACCTGGGTGAGCTTGCCGAGCTCGGCCTCGCCGATGCCGGTCTCGTAATCGGTTTTCAGTATGAGACTGGGGATCAGCGACACCAGGTTGGCGTTGCCGCAACGCTCGCCGAGTCCGTTCAGGGTGCCCTGGACCTGACGGGCGCCGGCCTTGACGGCGGCGAGCGAATTGGCCACCGCGTTTTCCGTGTCGTTGTGGCAGTGGATGCCCAGATGACTGCCGGGAACCGCGTCGGCCACCTCGCCGACGATGCGCTCGACCTCGTCGGGCAGGGTGCCGCCGTTGGTGTCGCACAGCACGACCCAGCGCGCGCCGGCCTCGTAGGCGACGGTAACGCACTGCAGCGCGAAGTCTCGGTCGGCCTTGTAGCCGTCGAAGAAATGCTCGGCGTCGAACATGACCTCGTCCTTGCGCCCCGCCATGTGGGCCACGCTTTCGCCGATCATGGCCAGGTTCTCGTCCCGGGCGATGCCGAGCGCCACATCGACATGGAAGTCCCAGGCCTTGCCGACCATGCAGACGTTCGCCACCTTGGCGTTGGTCAGGCCAGCCAGACCGGGGTCGTTGGCGGTACTGCGGCCGGCGCGCCGGGTCATGCCGAAGGCGACGAGCCGTGCGGTCTCGAAGGCCGGCGGATCGGTGAAGAAGGCATCGTCGGTCGGATTGGCGCCCGGCCAGCCGCCCTCGATGTAGTCGACCCCGAGATCGTCCAGCGCTTGGGCGATGGCGAACTTGTCGGCCACGTTGAAGTCGACGCCCTGAGTCTGCGCCCCGTCGCGCAGGGTCGAATCGAATAGGTAGACGCGCTTGTCGTCGCTCATGGGGGGCCGCCGTTTGCTGGAGCCCCGTCATTCAGCACATGGCGTGGCCGAGGTCAACGTCCGGCGCGAGTCCCCGGACCTCGACCGGCCTCCTCTTCGCCGTCAGCGCGACTTCCGGTAATACTGCAGTTTCGTACAACGCAGGCCGGGAAGTCCGTGCCGAGCCAGCGAACTCGACCAGGACTCAAGCTCTTCCTCGGACAGCAGGTAGAGCTCGCAGGCCTCTTCCAAAGTGAGCAGACCGCCGCGAATGGCGGCAACCAGCTCGGCCTTGCGCCGAATGACCCAGCGAACCGTATCCGGCCGCGGCAGGTCTCGGAGCGTGATTCGCTCGCCCGACGGCCCGATTGTCGACAACGCTCTCTCCGAGCGATCCGAATGCATTATTCCCATCTCCCTGTAACCCTCAATAATTAACGACCAAGAATTCGAGGCTCCTCTCGAGGAGCGACCGACGGATGGAGTTTGGAGACGGAAGAGCCCTTAACAATTGGACTTTCCGCTTGACCGTCTACGGCAGTTGCCTCCGAACTCATCCGACCACCCAGCGCGGCCCTCCTTCCATTACGACGCCAATCAAAGGAATCTCTGACCGGGCGAAGACGGAGGTTACCGCGCCTCACTCATGCGGGGCGCCGCACGATCCCTTATGGCGTGCAGTTGAAGCCCTCGTTGATGCAATTGGACGCATTGTCGAGCGCCGCCGCGATCGCCTCGCCCAGCACCCCGGCGGAGGCCGCCATGCCGGCAGCAATAATCGCGAGCAGCAAGGCATACTCGGCAGCCGAAGCGCCATCCTCGTCGCGCCAGAACCGCCCAAGAAAACAATTCAATCCAGTCATATCAAAGTCTCCAAAATTTGTTCACAGTCCAAATAACGATCCAAACGCGCGGACGCCCATTGAATGGGCCTTCGGCCAACCTAGGCTCCGACCCCGACGACCTGCAGCAGTTGCCAGGGCCATGAGAGACCTAACCCCATCGCTTCGACCAAGGTAACGTTGGCCGAATAGGCACTGTTGTTGCCATGCAGGTAGTGCCCGGTGGTGATGAAGCTTGCCACGCTCACGTAAAAGAGACCTCCAACACGGAGATACTTGCGCATCCTGAAACCCTCCCGCGGCAATTCGCACCCTGAGAAGGGCTGCCGCCACTCCTATGCAGGAGCGGGTAGGAGCTGAGTTTCAAGAGGCGTTGCCGATATTCGTTCATTGGTAATATAGTGATCTATATCTATAGGCATATAGTAATAGATCTTTAGTAATATGTAAACCTTCTATTTTCTTAATATTTATGGTTAAGACGGCTTATTCGATCAATGACGGCGCCCGACTACGCCTCGACAGCGCCTCGTCTCGCGGATGGTCTTGTCGGAAGTAATTCGTTACGAGCCGGGCGCCGCGTCACCGGTCCGGTCCTCGCTGCGCACCTGAGTGAGGACGTCCCGGACCGCCCCTTGGCGTCTTTGGCTTGGTGCGTGATAGCGCCACAGCACGAGCTTGCCCCGATCCGCCTCCACCAAGCGGTGCCAGACCTCGACCAAACCCTCCATGGGGTAACCGGCGCGGGCCATGAATTCGAGGGCAACCCGGTCCGCATGCATTTCCTGCTCCGTCGAATAGGGGCGGGTCCCCGGCAGGTCGCCCACCTTCCTCATTTCGGACTTTTCGCGTTCGTCCATCAGAGCCCAGCGGAGGCCATCGAGTTGCGTATGCAGCGTCCCGGACACGCTTTCCTCGCGGCCGGGCGGTTGGTGGTCAAGCAGGCCATGGCCGGCAAAATGGGCGGCCACGGCGGCAAGCTCCAGGTCGTCCGACAAAATGCGCATCAGCCCGTGGGTCAGGTAGACCGAGCGGCCGTAGTTGAAGGCACTGACCTGGCCACTGTCCGTGACAATCAGCTCGACGTCGCACTGCGGGCGCGGGACGATCTCGACGCGGTGACGCGCATTGCCGCGGCGGATCCGAAAGCTTTGCGCCACGCCGGCCGCAGCCTCGCGCGCCAGCACGAGTTCCAGGGCGGCGCCGGCCGTCTTGCCGGTGGGCATGCGGTGGTAGCCGACCCACTCGATCTCGTCTCCGGCACGCAGCCCGGCGGCCGCGGCTGGCGAGCCGGGCAGGACGTGGACCACGCGCAGGCGGTCGTCCAATCCAAAGGCACCCATGGACGCGATGCGATAGCGCCGGTCGATGTCCCACCGCGTCCAGGCCACGAAGCCGAAGTTGAAGCGGACACGATCCCGGCAGACCTCGACGCTCTCGCTCAGCATGGGATAGGTCACGTCCCACAAGCGGGCCTGTTCCCGCAGGTGCTGGCGAAGCAGGACCTCGCCCGCCGCGTTCGCGCCGGCGGTTCGTGTCGCGCCCGCGAGCCCGTCGCCGGCCGATCCAGCCATTCCGCCGCGCGCCGGGTGTTCGTCCTGCAGACCGCTGCAGGCTGGGACGAGAAGCGTCAACAGCACTGCCATGCCAGTCCAGAACAGCGCGGACCGGACCCACGTCAAGGGCCGGGTCACGAGCCGGGTCATGGCCCGGCGGAAAGGCCGGGACTCACATTTTCCAGAGGATGGGGTGGATAAGCCGGACAGCCCCCGTCGCCGCATCGTCAACTGCTCCTTCAATACGCGGCGGCGCAAAGAATCGGCCCACCCGAACGGTGGTTAGTTCTTTGGAGAGATTTACTTCAGCTAGTCGTCTGCACCTTGAAATATCGTTTCTGCGAATAATCGTTTCTGCCGAAAGGACGGCCACACGTCCGTTTGCGAAACCGACGCTGTGGCCGCTGGGAACGCCAAGCCGGGCAGGGCCGGCGTCAGGCGACGATCCCCAAGTGCTTGAGCACATGCCAGGGCCAGACCAGGCCCACCTCCAGCGCTTCGAACCAGGGCTGATCGGAGGTATAGGCGCTGTCGCTGCCGCGCAGATAAATCGCCAGGGTCAGAAACGCTCCAATACCCACGTAGAGCACGCCCCCGAACGCGAAAATTTTCTTCATTGAATTGTTCTCCCCCAAGAACGGTCGCCCCACCCCGGCAGCGCCCTGTCAATACGGCCGAAGAAATCTCCAGCGTGCCCCCTTTGGTAATATATCTGTGGCAGTATACTATGTCTTTCGGCATATATGAAGCGCTTTGTTGCGCTCGGGCGTGGCGATCGGATGCGGGCCTTCACCGCCATCCGGCGTGACGGCCGTCTCGCGCCGCCCGGCAATGGCCGAGCAATGAAGGCCGCGCCATGAAGGCCGCAAGCAGCGCGCGCGAAGTCGGCGGGCGCCCTCCCCGGCCTTGGCCCCGGCCGGCTTTTCTGGCAGACAGAGGCCATTGCGCCGTCCACAGCGACAAACAGCGACAGAATGACCGCACCATGAGCGAAGCCGGACCCGCCGCCGCGCCAGCCTCCCCGTCGGCCGCAACATCAGCCGACGACGAGGGCACGCGCGATTTCATCCGCGACATCGTGCGCGCGGACCTCGACGCCGGCCGGGTGACGCGGGTGGTCACCCGCTTCCCGCCGGAGCCCAACGGCTATCTCCATATCGGCCACGCCAAGTCGATCTGCCTCAACTTCGGTGTGGCCGAAGAGTTCGGCGGCTATTGCACCCTGCGCTTCGACGACACCAACCCGACCAAG
Source organism: uncultured Kiloniellales bacterium (assembly GCA_937974415.1). Taxonomy (GTDB): domain Bacteria; phylum Pseudomonadota; class Alphaproteobacteria; order Kiloniellales; family JAKSDN01; genus CALJXB01. The sequence continues at coordinate 613 of CALJXB010000201.1, read as the reverse complement.
GAAGAGCACGAGTACATCGAGGCGATCCAGGAGGACGTGCGCTGGCTCGGCTTCGACTGGGGCGAGCACCTCTACTTCGCCTCCGACTACTTCGAACAGCTCTACGATTGGGCCGAGCACCTGATCCGCACCGGCAAGGCCTACGTCGACGACCTCTCGCCCGAGGAGATCCGCGCCCATCGCGGCACCTTGACCGAGCCGGGCACCGACAGCCCCTACCGGGAGCGCCCGGCCGAGGAGAGCCTCGATCTCTTTCGCCGCATGCGCGCCGGCGAATTTCCTGAGGGCGCCCGGGTGCTGCGCGCCAAGATCGACATGGCGTCGGGCAACATCAATCTGCGCGATCCGGTGCTCTACCGCATCCTGCACGCACCCCATCCGCGCACCGGCACGAACTGGTGCATCTATCCCACCTACGACTTCGCCCACGGCCAGTCGGACGCCATCGAGGGCGTCACCCACTCCCTCTGCACCCTGGAGTTCGAGGACCACCGGCCGCTCTACGACTGGCTGATCGAGAACCTGCCGGTGCCCTCGCGGCCCTATCAGTACGAGTTCGCGCGCCTCAACCTGACCTACACGGTCTTGTCCAAGCGGCGCCTCATCCAGCTGG
>CALJXB010000200.1 GCA_937974415.1 uncultured Kiloniellales bacterium | reverse complement strand
CGTCAAACTCAATGGAAGCACGGATCTGGAAGCAGAGGAGTCACGAGACGTGGCGCAGGAGACCCACCAGAACCCGGAGCCGGAGGCCCAGCAGGAAGCCGCGCGGAGTGCCCAGCACGAGGCGCAACCCGAGCCACGGCGCGAAGCGGCGCAGGAAAGCCCGCAAATGGTAGAGCCCGAGCGGCAAGGAGAGGGGGCGTCGGAGGCCCGACGCAGCGAGGAATCGGAGGAAACAGTGCGAATCGTCCAGGAACAGGTGGCTGAAACGCCGAACGAGCCGGCCGAAGAGCCCACCGGGCAAGACACCGGACAAGACACCGTGCAAGAGGCCGTGCAAGAAGCCGTGCAAGAGGCAAGGCAAGACGCCGGGGAAGAGATTCGTGTGGAACAACCCGCCCCGGAGGCGGCGAAACCGCCGGAAGGCAACCCCGACACGCTCGAGGACGAGGTCTGGAAGACCCATTACGACTATCTCGATTCGGTGCGCATGATCTTCGATAAGCTGAACGCCAGGGGCGAGCACATGGCGGTCGATTTCGCCACGCGCTACATGGTGGATCCGAAAGGGTCGGACCTCGAGGCGATCGTCGCGCAGATCCTCGAGGAGGAAAGGCAGCGCAATCGCTTCTCCGACAACGACGACATCGAAGCCGCCTACGTGGCGATGATGGAGTATTCCGACGCCGCCGCCGCCGAGTTCCGGCGGGTCATTCGCATTCTCGGCGAGGACGTCGATCTCAACAGCATCACCCAGAAGATCCGACAGCGCTTTCCCAAAACGGGCCGGCGGTCCGGCTTCGATCCCTATCAGATGAACGAGAGCCAGGTCATTACCGAACTTCGCGGTCGAGGCTTCGAGATCATAGCCCCGGCAGGCGGTCCCTATTCTGTGAAGGACGGCCTCGGCAGCCGCGTCACGAAGCCGTTCAACTTGCTCGAGCTTCAGGAGTTTCTCAAGGAACAGCGCACCGCGTGACGGCCGCCCGTCCGGGCCTGCGCACCGGCAAAGGATTTCCGGTTCAAGGGGCGGCTGAAAATATTGTTATGGGGTTTGTTGGAGTTTTCTAATGTCAGACAAGTTGGATGCGTTGATTGAAGTCTCGATGCTGCAAGAGGAAGTGAAACATCTCAAGTCATACGTGGTCAGACTCGAGCGTGAAAACGCCTCCCTCATGGATCGCCTCTCGCGGCGGAGACCTTCGACATCGGCCGAGGCGGAGATCAAGAAGTTTTGCCGGCGCTGCGCGAAACGCCTGCTGGTGATCAATCCTAGCCGTCCAACGACATGATGGCCGATCATGGGCTGTCGGGGATCTGTGTAGGTGCCACATGACGCGCCTCGGGATTCTAGTCGTTAGCTTGGCGTTCCTGGCCGTGAGCGCCGGTGCCCGGGCGGAGCAAGCCGCCGATTGGGCGGTGGTCTGCGACAACAGTGATCCCGCGGCCGTTTCCCACTGCTATCTGTCGCTGCTCGCCGGCAGCATTGGCAAGGGTGACTGGCTGGGAATCGCGGTCCAGCGTTTGAATGGCGCGCATGAGGTCCAAGTCACCGGCGCCGGCGAGAGTTTCGGCCGTGCGGAAATCAACGTCCAGGGCGATACCATCATCGTCACGGACTACTGCTACGACTCCTATTGCGTTTTCGTTCAGGCCGACGAGCTCGTCGAACAGTTCCGCAAGGGTGAAGGGGTCGACATCTCGCTTTACGACGGCCGCGGCGCGGCCGCCGTCAAGGAACACGTGACGCTTATCGGCTTCACCAAGGCTCACCGGACGTATCTGGAGCGCATCGGCGAGTAGGGCCGCACCGCCGGCTGCATGTCCGACGCCCGGTCTTGGCGACGATCTTCGTGGACACGGCCGCCGCGACCCCCTAGCCTCGCGAACCGCGCGACATCGAAGGCGATTCGGTAGGACCCGCCATGCCATTGGACCCGGCCGCCATCCGCAAGATGGCCGAAGGCTACACGCAAGCCTGGTGTTCACGCTCTGGCGAGGCGGTGGCCTCGTTCTTCGCCGAGGACGCGACGAGCGTCATCAACGCCGGGCCCCCGACCATCGGCCGGCCGGCGATCGCCGAAGCCATGGGGGCTTTTTTCGTCGACTTCCCGGATCTGGTACTGCGCATGGACGACCTTCGCTCGGGCGGCAAGCAGGCGATCTTTCTTTGGACCCTCGAAGGCACCAACAGCGGACCCGGCGGAACCGGGAACGTCGTCAGCATCGTCGGCTGGCAGAACTGGCGGCTCGACGACGACGGGCTCATCGTCGCAGCGGACGGCGGCTATGACGCGGAGGACTACGAGCGGCAGATCCGTGGGAACCGCTAGCGGGCGGCCGAATCCGCGCTAACGCTTGTCCGCGATCAAGGTCTCGAACACCGCCGCGATGTCCTCTTGGCCGTGGCCCGCCTCGGCGGTCCGGTCGAGCAGCGCCTTGAAGGGCCGAAGGGTCGCGGTGTCGATTTCGATGGCTTCGATGTCGGCGATCGTCTGACGCAGGGCGTCGTTCCAGACATCGAGGGTCGCCTGCAGGTCTTCGTCGTAGCGCCGCGCGTCTGCCGCCCGTCCTGCGCTGTTGAGAAAGTTCATCAGCGACCCTCCCATGACGAAAGGCTCGATGACGTTTCGCGTGAAGGCTTCGACCGGGACGCCGCTGCGGTGGCAGACGGCCGCGCCGTGCAGGAAGCTCAGCAAGGCCGAATAGAGGAAGGAGTAACAAGCGCTCGTCGGCCCGACAGTATCCGCCGGACGGCCGCTGACCAAGCAGGGCTGGCCGCCCATGGCGTCGAGCAGCGGGCGCCAGCTGTCGAAGAGGTCCTTCGGCCCGCCGTAGAGGATCTCGCCGCGGCCGGCGCGGATGGCATCCGGATAGACCAGAATGGCGCCCTTGAGGAAGGCGACCCCGTTCGTCTCGGCCCAGCGCGCCGTCTCTTCGACCTCGTCGACCGTGGTCGTGCTCAACTGCACCAGGGCCTTGCCTTTCAGGGCGGTGCCGGCCTCCTCGGTCAGGACGGCCGCGCGCGTGGCCGCGTGATCCAACAGGCAGACCACCAGCACGTCCGAGCGCTCCGCGGCCTCCGCGGGGCTGGCCGCAACGCTTGCGCCGGCGTCCACTAAGGGATCGGCCTTCGCGGCCGTCCGGTTCCACACGGTTACCTGGAATCCGCCGGACAACAGGGCGTCGGCCAAAGCGCGGCCCATGTTACCCAGGCCGATCATCCCGACCTTGGTGTTCTCGTGTGTGCGCATGACCTGATGCTCCCCCTCGCCGGTTTCCTATAGGCAGTCCGATTGATTAGCGATGCTAGGTCCAGGGGCCGACCATGCGCAACAGCCTCGGCCGCCGTTCCCCTGCGCCTGGGACCGCTTCGACCCAGGGGCGCCCAACGGCATGGATTCCCGTGCCCTCCATCGCTAGTCTCCTCTTGCCGGGGAGACAGCGCTTGGAACGAAGACTTGCCGCCATACTTGCCGCCGACGTGGTCGGCTACTCGCGTCTCATGGGCGCGAACGAGGCGGAAACCCTCGCGCGCCTAGGGACTCTCCGGCGAGATCTGGTCCAGCCCCTGATCGCGGAGCGCAAAGGCCGCATCGTCAAACTCATGGGCGATGGGCTCCTGGCCGAGTTCCCGAGCGTGGTCGAGGCGGTCAGCGCCGCCGTCGCGATTCAGCAGGGACTGGACGCCTGGGAGCCCGGGACTTCCGGCGACCGGCGCATCCAGCTGCGCATCGGCATCAACCTCGGGGATGTCATGGTCGAGGGCAGCGACGTTTACGGCGACGGGGTCAACGTCGCCGCCCGGCTGGAGGCGCTGGCCCGGCCGGGCGGCGTCTGCGTTTCCGACATGGTCTACCAGAACGTCCGCGGCAAGCTCGACGTCGCCTTCGTGCCCATGGGCGAACAGAGCCTCAAGAATATCGCGCAGCCGGTCGCCGTTTGGCAGTGGCCCCAGTCCGAATTGGGCACCGTTCCGCCCGATTCGGAGTCCGGTTCGTCGGAACCCTTGACCCTGCCCGACCGACCGTCGATCGCCGTTCTGCCGTTCAACAACATGAGCGGAGACCCGGAGCAGGACTATTTCTCCGACGGCATCACCGAGGACATCATCACGGAGCTGAGCCGCTTCCACGAACTCTTCGTCATCGCCCGCAACTCTTCCTTCTCTTACAAGGGCAAGGCGCTGAAGGTGCAAGACATCGGCCGGGAATTGGGCGTCGCCTACATAGTCGAAGGTTCCGTGCGCAAAGCCGGCAACCGGGTCCGCGTCACCGCCCAGCTCATCGAAGCAGCGAGCGGGAACCATGTCTGGGCCGAACGCTACGACCGGGAACTGGAGGACATCTTCGATCTTCAGGACGAGATCACCCAAACCGTCGTCGCGCTGCTGCCGGTCCGTCTGCAGGGCGCCCTGGTCGAGACCGTGCGGCGCAAGCCGAGCGAAAACCTTTCGGCCTACGACTGCTTTCTGCATGGGCGCTGGCTCTACGACCAGTCCAGCGGGCAAGATCCCCTGGCGCTTGAGCGCCTCACCCAGGCGGTCGAGATCGACCCGGACTGCGCGCCGGCCCATGCTTACATCGCCTTGGCTCACGCCTACAGCCTCTATACCGTCAATCCGATCGGGACCGACCCGACCCCGGCGGCGCTCGAGAGCGTCGAACGGGCGTTGGCGGCAGGCGAGGGCGACCACTTCATCCACGCCACGGCCGGTTACGTCTACATTCTGTCAGGTCTGCACGACTTGGCCGAGGCCCATTCCAGGAAGGCCGTGGCCCTCAATCCGAACGACATCTTCGCCATGATGAGCCGGGGTTATGTCCTGGCCTACCTGGGTGACCCGGCGGCGGGAGTGGAGCAGCTGACCAAGGCGCTTCGCTACGACCCCCATACGTCGCACCTTTTTTACGAACAGTGCGCCGAGGCGAGCTATATGCTGCGGGATTACGAGAAGGCGGTCGAGATTTACAAGAGCTGGCGAAACCCGCCCTTGCACTCCTTTATCCTCCTGGCGATCAACTATGCGCAGCTTGGGCGTATGGAAGAGGCGCTCGCCGCCAAGCAGACCTTCGACGAGAACTGTCCCCAAGATGCCGACTTCTCCTTCTATGCGGCGACCCATGTCAGGATGTGCAAGCGCCCCGAGGACGCCGAGCATTGGCTTGAGGGCTACCGCAAGGTCGGCCTGGCGGTCTGAGCGGCCGCCGGTGGCGCTGGCTAAGTAGAGCCGATGGCTAAGACCCGGGTCTATTACAACAGCGCCTGCCCGGTTTGCGATGCCGGAATCGCCCACCAGAGGCGCAGGCTCCGCGGCGGCGAGGCCGAAGTCGACTGGATCGACGTCCACGCCGACAACGAGGCCGTGGGCGAGGTCGGCGCAGATCTCGAGTTCGTGCGCGAGCGCCTGCATGTCGTGGACGAGGCGGGCGCGGTGCGGGTCGGCTCCGAGGCCTTCCGGGCGCTCTGGGACCTGACGCCGAACCAGGGGTGGCTCGCGCGGCTCAGCGGCTTGCCGCTGGTCCGCGGCCTCTGGCGCTGGTCCTACAACGGCTTCGCCGCCGCGCTTTACCGCTGGAACCGGCGGCGCGGCCGCTGGTAGGCGGCCGAAGCCGCGGCCTTAGCTTCGCACTCACTCTCGGCCCGGCGGCGGGCCGGGGTACCAGGCATCGGGCTCCGGCACGAAGTTGGCCGGGAACACGTAGCTTTCGAGAATCACCGGGCCGAGCCCCGGCGTTTCGAAGAAGGTGAAGGGAACCTGGTCCAACCAGGTGCCCGACAAGGCGGGCCGGGCGCCTCGGTCCAGAAGCTCCTTGCGCCGCTCTTCGATGGTCAGGCCGGAGCCGTCGAAGGCCACGTGGTGCAAGGCTTGCTCCCGGTCTTCGAGGGCCTGCTGCAGGGTCCCCGCCCCTACCACCGGCTCCATAAGCTCCCAAATGATGGGGCCGTTCTGGGCGAAGGCGACGTTGATGACGTAGGGATCAGGCTCGCCGTAGGAGCGGCGGTCAGAAACCGTCCGTTCGTTGAACTGGTAGAGGCCCCAGGGGCCGATCCCCAGGTCCACCAGGGCTTTCATGGTCGTTTCGGGCGAACGGGTCGCGATGCAGATCTCGACCGGGACGCCGAGAAAGCTGTTGGACAGGGTATCGAGCCCGGTCGCCGAGATATCCGTTGCGATGGTGATTCGTTCGGCGAGCGGCCTGAGATCGGGTTGAGGCGCTTGACGGTCCTGCACTCTATTGCCTCCTGATTGAACCGAGGTCGAAGCGGATAAGATTATTTCATGGCCGAACCGCCACCGCGACCTCTGCAAAGTGGAAAGCCCTCGAGCCGATTGCCCGAGATCTCCCTCCGGCATGGATTCTCCGACCCATGACCGCTAGTCTCTCAGGCGAGGGAGAGCGCGCTTGGAACGCAGATTGGCCGCCATTCTGGCCGCCGACGTGGTCGGCTACTCGCGGCTCATGGGGGTCGACGAGGCGGGAACGCTGACCGATTTCAAGGCCCATCGCAAGGCGCTCATCGACCCCAAGATCGCCGAGCATCGCGGCCGCATCGTCAAGGTCATGGGCGACGGCCTGCTGGTGGAGTTCGCCAGCGTCGTCGAGGCGGTCAACTGCGCCGTCGCAATTCAGCGCGGCATGACGGCGCGCAATGCCGAGGTGCCCGACGACCTCAAGATCACACTTCGCGTCGGCATCAACCTCGGCGACATTATCGTCGAGGATGGCGATATCCACGGCGACGGCGTCAACGTGGCCGCGCGGCTGGAGGCTCTCGCCGAACCCGGCGGCATCTGCCTCTCGGGCGACGCCTGCCGCCAGGTGCGCGGCAAGATCGACGAGGACTTCGAAGACCTGGGCGACCAAGAGGTCAAGAACATCCGGGAGCCGGTCCGGGTTTGGCGTTGGCAAAACGACGGCGGGGAACGCAGCGCCGGTAAGCTCCCCTCGTCCGAGTCTCCCGACGCAGGACGAAGTCCCGTCGTCGCGGTTCTGCCGTTCGACAATCTGAGCCGGGACGAGAGCCTCGACGATTTCGCCGACGGCCTCACGGACGAGATCATCACCGCCTTTTCGCGCCAGACCGGGATGCACCTGCTGGCGCGCAGCTCGACCTTTCAATTCAAGGGCAAGGCCGTCGACGTGACCGAGGTCGGCCGCAAGCTGGGGGCGAACTACGTGCTGCACGGCAGCGTCAGGAAATCCGGCGAGCGAATTCGGGTCACGGCTCAGTTGGTCGAGGCCGAGCGGGGAAACCACCTTTGGGGCGACCAGTTCGACGGCACCTTGAGCGACGCCTTCACCCTGCAGGACGACGTCACCTTCTACATCGTTTCCGCCGCCCGCTCGCAAATCCACGTGAGGGATGCGGAGAGAGTCCGCGACGTCCCGGAGGATCAGTTGACGGACAACGAGCTGCTGGCCCTGGCGTCGCAACGGATGCAGGCCGTGGGCCTGGAGGATCAGCGCGAGGCCGCGCGGCTGTTGGAGCTGGTGGTTCGACGCAGCCCGAGGAATGCCATGGCCTTGGCCATGTTGGCGTCCTGCGCCTTGCTGGAGAACGAGTACGACTACAAGGAGGTGCCCGATGAGGATTCGGCCCGGGCCTTCGATCTCATAGACCAGTCGGTTCGGCTCAACGAGGAGAGCGACTACGCCCACTTCGTACGCGGCCGGCTGCTGCTCGAGATCCGCCGGGCGCAAAGCTTGGCCGCCGCGGAGGCGGAGCGGGCCTTGGAACTCAATCCCAACTATCCCTACGCCTACGTGCTGCTCGGCTACGCGACCCTCTGCCGAGGCGAACCCGAA
>CALJXB010000199.1 GCA_937974415.1 uncultured Kiloniellales bacterium | reverse complement strand
CGAGCCGGCAGACCACGGCGCCGCCGTTCACCGTGAGGGCCGAGTCCCGGGTGTAGCAGGACTTGATCCGCCCATCGGAGACGCCGTCGAGGAAGACGACCTCCACCCCCTCGTTCTGCAGCGCCGTGACCAGGCCGTCATGCTGGGCCTGCATCTCGGCGAGCGGCGGAATCTCCTCCGATTGCCAATACCAGCCGGCGTCCAGGTCGCCGAAGCCCCCGGTTTCCTCGATAGACTTCGAGGGGTCGATCACCTCGAATTCCGCCCCGGGGCGGTGGACCAGGACCGTGCGGATCCGGCCGACATCGTTGTCGCAGCCCCATTCACGGCCCCAGACGGCGGCCATGCGCTCCGGGTGATCGAAGGCGGGTTCCGGCTGGGAGCCGAACAGCTTCACGGTCGCGCTGTAGACGTCCCTGTTCTTCGGCCGGGGTTTCTCCTCGGCTTCGGCGTCTCCTGAATCCATCTTGCACCCACTCCAGATTTAGGGGCGGCCGGACACGTGCCGCCAGACTGCCCCGACCGGTCACTCGGCGCGGGGCAGTCGGGAGGCTTCAGTCGTGAAAACGCCTAGAGGCTGGCCCCCGGCCAGACGAACTCGGGGCGAAGCCCTTCGTAGACCGGGCGGCCGTCGTCGGGCCTCGGCGCGCCGGCGGCGGGGTCGTAGAAGGCGTGATAGGTCGCCGGCATGGCGTCCGCGTCGTGCCCCATGAGATTGGGGACGATCGCGCGAATGCGGCCTTGCTTGTCGTCCAACATGATCGGCGTGCCGCAGGTCGAACAGGTGCAGAGCTCCAGTGGCCCGTCCGGGTTTTGATCGTTGAACGGCTGACGGTTCAGGCCGTCGAGGTTATCGACGCTAAGGTCGCCGTGATTGAAAAACACCACATGGGTCGTGTCTTGCCCGGTAACCCGCTTGCAGACGGAACAGTGGCAGGTGTGATTGTCGATCGGATCGTTGTCCGAGTGGGTGTGGATGTGATCGCACCCCCCAGAGTGCTTATGCGACATGCTCTCCTCCTTTTCCTCGCCTACCTGGACCGTTTCGTTCTAGTCGCAGAGACCGTGTGTCACGGACGCCGTCGCAGGTAAGGTACGGGATTTTCTCGCGGCGCCAAACCAAAATGGCATCTCACGCTCCCGCGCCGCCCGGGCCGCCGCGTCGAGCGATGAATCCCTTGGAAGGGTTGTAGGCGTAGATGGCCCCTGCCAGGAAGATCAGGGTGCAGCCGGCAAGGACGCCCAGGGAGACTTCGTGGAGCTGGCCGTAAAGGGCGAAACGAATCAACTCGACCGCATAGGTGAAGGGATTCAGGACGCAGATGTCGTAGAGCACGTTGCTGGCCTCCTTGATCCGCCACAGGGGATAGAGGGCCGAGGAGGCGAAGAACATGGGAAAGATCACGAAGTTCATGATGCCGGCGAAGTTCTCGAGCTGCTTGATGAGCGAGGACAGGAGCATGCCAAGCGCGCCCAGCATGAGCCCCGAGACGACGAGGGCCGGCAAGATCGCGAGGTAGCCGTAAAGCGGCGGCTCGATGCCCCACCACCAGGCGATCGCGAGGAACACGTAAACCTGCAGAAGCGACACGGCGACGCCGGCCAGCAGCTTCGAGGTGAGCAGAAACCAGCGCGGAAAGGGGCTGATCAAAAGCGTGCGCATGTTTCCCATCTCCCGGTCGTAGACCATGGAGAGCGATGACTGCATGCCGTTGAAGAGCTGGATCATCGCGATCAGGCCGGGCGTGATGTAAACTTCATAGAGCACGTAGGTCTCGTAGGGCGGGATGATGGAGACGCCCAGAACCGAGCGAAACCCCGCGGCGAAAATGAACAGCCATACGAGCGGCCGGACCAAGGCCGCCACGAAGCGCTCGCGCTGGTGGATGAATCTGAGGGCCTCGCGCCAGACGATGCCCCGCAGGCAGATGAGATAGGCCCCCGCACCGTAGGGTTCCGCATCCGATCCGGCTGTCGCACCTACCATGTCGGCCCTCATGCGTCTTCCAGGGGGCCGTCAGCCCGGGTGAGTGTCGCAAAGGCCTGGCGAATGTCTTGCGCCTGCGCCCGGGTCACGACCTCCGATACCGGTCCGGCGTCCACGACGCGGCCGTGGTGAAGGATCACGACCTCGCTTTCGGGTCCCACCTCGTCGATCAGGTGCGTCGCCCAAAGGACGCTCAAGCCGTCCTCGTCGCAGAGTCGACGGACGTGATCGAGAATAGCTTGGCGGGCCTCGATATCGAGACCCACCGTCGGCTCGTCCAGGAGCAGCAGGCGCGGCTCGTGGAGCAAGGCGCGGGCGATCTCGACTCGCCGTGCCTGACCGCCGGAAAGGCGGCGCACCTTGTCGTCTGCACGGTCGCTGAGCGCCACGCGCTCGAGCACCGCCCGGACCCTCGTCTTGGCCTTGGCGGGCGGGAGTCCGTGGAGCGCGGCATGGTACTTGAGGTTCTGGGCGACCGTCAGGTCGAGGTCGAGAGTGCGTTGCTGGAACACCACGCCTAGCCGCCGCAAGGCCTGGCTGGCCTCTTTTCGCACGTCGTGGCCGAGCACCTCGATGGTTCCCGAGGCGTTGTCGTAGAGCCGCGTGACGAGCGAGAAAAGCGTCGTCTTGCCGGCACCGTTGAGGCCCAGAAGCACGCAGAAGGTCTTGGGCGCGAGTGTGACGCTAACCCCGTCGAGGGCCTTGCGCTTGGCAAAGGCGTGCGAGACCGATAGGACCTCGAGCGAAGGCGTGGCGTTCTGAGTTCCCGACATCGCAGATCACGTCACTATGAAAGCCTAGGACGCCCGACCATACAGCACTTCCAGCGAACCGCGCACTCCGCTAAACCGGGATGGCGCGCCGCTGCTGCAAGGCGGTCGCCACCGCGCCCCGCCCCGCCGCGTCTTCCTCCCTGCGACGCTGTCTTACCCCTCCAGCCGATGCTGCAAGGGGCTCGACCCGGTCCACCGCCGGAACGCGTGATAGAAGGCCGGAACTTCGGAATAGCCGAGCAAATAGGCGACTTGCTTGGGGCTGATCCGCCGGTCTTTAAGGTATTGCAGCGCCAGCTTCTGTCGTACCTCGTCCAACAGGGCTTTGTAGGTGACGCCGTCTTCCGCCAGCCGTCGCGTGAGGGTGCGGGAACTCATGCCGAGTTCCCGGGCGACAGTATCGATCTTGGGTTGGCCGGACGAAAGACGGTCCGTTATCAATTTCTGGACTTGGAAGACAAAGTCGTTGGTCTTCGGTCGCCCACCCAGGATCTGTCGGCAGTGGCGTTTCAGTATCTTGAGCAACTCGTCGTCGGCCGTCTCCACGGCATAGTCGAGGAACTCGCGCCTGAAAACCAGCGCAACGCCGTCCTGGCCATAACGAATCGGGCACCCGAAGCGCTCCCTTAGGGTTCGGGCCCGCACGGGTTTGTCGTGGCGGTACTCCACCCGGATCGGGCTTATCTCGGATTGGGTGATCAGCTCGCATGTCTGGAGCAACAGGCTCGTGACGCCCTCGGCGACCTGCCGCTCGTCCTCGACCAGGGGATCCACCATGCGGGCGCGAAGCGCGGCCGTCACGTCGTCTATCTGAAATTCGAGCTCCCATCCGTCGCTCAGGACATGGTGGTAGCGCTGAAGATTTCTCAGCGCATCGCCGAGAGTCGAGGAATTGAGCAGGATGTAACCGAGGACGCCGGCCTGTCTGGGATGAATCTGCAAGCTGAGGTGGAGCGTAAAATAGGGATCCCCCGTGGCTTCGGCGGCCAGTGTCAAAAGCGCGGCGTGCTTGTGGAAGGGGATCTTGGCGTCCGGATTGGTCACCTGCCGTCTCGTTAGCCCGGCCCGCTTCAGGATCGGATCCGTCTCGATCCTGGCGGAATTCAACGCCGCTACCACCAAGACGGCCCAGCGGGCATCGGCCATCCTCATTTGCACCGTCCTGTCCTCCCGGCCGCACCGCGACGCCGGGGCGGCGCCGGGGGCGGCGGCCTTGCGGCCCCGGCTTGCCCGCCTCACGGGGCGGCAGAGTACCGCACCGGTCGCGAATATCAAAACCGTGGCGTGGAATATCAAGATTATCCGGCCTGTCGCGCTGGACCGCTCGGCGCCGACGCGACCCCTTGTGGGCGCGGCGGGCCCGCCCCATTGTCCCGGTCGCTGCGGGTTTACTTCGAAGGTCGTCCGGGACGTGCCGGTTAAGAGCTATCTCCGTCTTGCCGCCAGCCAGCCGTGCTTGCTGGGCTTCGGCTTCGCCATGACCTTCGCGTCCAGCGTCGGGCAGACCTTTTTTATCGGCGCCTTCGGGCCCTCGATCCAGCGGGACTTCGCCCTCAGCCACGCCGAGTGGGGCGGTATCTATATGGCGGGCACGCTCTTGAGCGCGGCCCTCTTGCCCTGGTCCGGGGCGCTGATCGACCGTCTGCCGTTGGGGCGCTACACCGCCCTGGTAGTCGCCGCCATGGTGGTCGCCGCCGCGTCCATGGCCTTGGCTCCATCCGCGGCACTTCTGGTCCTGGCAGTCTTTCTGCTGCGGCAGACGGGCCAAGGCTTGGCGAGCCATACCGGCACCACGGCCACGGCGCGCCACGCCGGTGCCCACCGCGGCAAGGCGGTCGCCCTGGTGTCGCTCGGCTTCGCCGCCGGCGAGACGATTCTGCCCCTGCTGGCCGTCTTCGCCATCGCCGCGGTCGGTTGGCGGGCGACCTATGGCGGCGCCGCTCTGGCCCTGGTGCTGATCCTGCCTCCGGTGCTCTGGGCGCTGCTGCGCGGTGCGTATCTGGGACCGTCCCAGTCTGCCGCGGCGAGGCCAGGCGCTGGCGCTGGCGATGATATGGGCGGGTCCTGGACCCGCCACGAGGTCCTGCGCGACGGCCGCTTCTATCTCATCTTGCCGGCGGTTCTTGCGCCGTCGTTCGTCGGCACGGCGCTGTTTTTTCATCATCTCACGTTGGCCGAGATCAAGGGTTGGAGCGCGGCTTGGCTAACGGGAAGCTACTGGGTCTATGCCGTCGGCTCCGTCCTGGCGACCTTGGCCGCGGGCCCGCTCATCGATCGCGTCACGGCGGTGCGCGTGCTGCCCGGGTTTCTGCTGCCGCTTGCCGCCGGGCTGCTGGTGATCTGGGCTTTCGACGATCCGATCTGGGCTTGGCCCTATCTCTTCCTCACCGGACTGACCAGCGGCATCGCCTATACCGCCATCATAGCGCTGTGGGCCGAGATATACGGCCTCAAGCACCTGGGGGCGATCCGCTCTCTGGCGGTGGCCGCTTCCGTCTTCGCCTCGGCGCTGGGGCCGGTGGCGATGGGTGGACTGTTGGACGGCGGCGTCTCGGTCGAAACCATCTGCCTCGTCTTCGCCCTCTATTGCCTGCTTGCCAGTCTCTTTCTGGTGGCGGGACTGAAAGGCATGGCCCGGCCGCCGTGAGGCCCGGACTGGTTTGCCCGTTGGAGGGACGGCGGCTCGCATACACCGCCGTTGTCCGCGGCGGCCCATGCGGGTTAGCCTTGGGTGAGGGACCAACCACCGTTGCCGAAATGCTCACCAATCTCGCCTCTCTCGGCCGTTTGATACTCGCGACTCTGCGGGACCTGGCGCCGATCATCCTGGTGGTCGGCTTCTTTGAGGTCGTTGTGCTGCAGCAGACGCCCGAGAACTTGGGCGAGATCCTGGCCGGCCTCGGCCTGGTCATGCTCGGCCTCGCCATGTTCGTGCAGGGCCTGGAGATGGGCCTCTTCCCCCTCGGCGAGGCCATGGCCGGCGCCTTCGCCCGCAAGGGCAGCCTGGGCTGGCTGCTCGCCTTTGCCTTCGCCCTGGGATTCGGCACGACCGTGGCCGAGCCCGCGCTGATCGCCGTGGCCGACGAGGCAGCCGAAGCTGCCGCCGAGGCAGGTCTCCTCGCTGCCGGGGAACCGGCCATGGAGGGTTATGCGTTGGGCCTGCGCCTGACCGTGGCGGTGTCGGTCGGCGTGGCCCTGATGCTCGGCGTGGTGCGGATCGTCAAGGGCTGGCCGATCCAGTATTTCATCATCGCCGGTTACATTCTGGTGGTCGCGCTGACCCCCTTTGCGCCCGACGAGATCGTGGGCGTGGCCTACGATTCGGGCGGCGTGACCACGTCCACCGTCACCGTCCCGCTGGTCGCCGCCCTCGGGGTCGGCCTGGCCAGCGTCATTCGCGGCCGCAATCCGCTGATCGACGGCTTCGGGCTGATCGCCTTTGCCAGCCTGACGCCGATCATCTTCGTCCTGGTCTACGGCATGACGGTGTGACGGAACATGGCTTGGCTGACGGAAATGGCGGCGGTTCTGGCGGACACGGTCTTCGACGTGCTCCCGATCCTGGCGGTGCTGGTGTTTTTCCAGCTCTTCGTGCTGCGCGAAAAGCTCGCCAATCCGCGCCGCATCGCAATCGGATTCCTCTATGTGCTGGTCGGCCTGACGTTGTTCCTGGTCGGGCTGGAGAAGGCGCTGTTTCCGCTTGGTGAGGTCATGGCCGCGCAGCTAACGGCGGACGCCATGGAAGGCGTCGTCCAAGGCGCCGCGGACCCGGCCTCGCTCTGGCAGCGCTATTTCTGGGTCTACGTCTTCGCCGCGGCCATCGGCTTTGCCACCACCGTAGCCGAGCCGGCGCTCTTGGCCGTGGCCCTCAAGGCCAGCGAGGTCTCGGGCCAGTCGCTCAACCCCTGGGGCCTGCGCATCGCGGTCGCCATCGGGGTCGCGATCGGCGTGGCCCTTGGCACCTTCCGGATCGTCACCGGAACGCCGCTTCCCTATTACATCATCGCGGGCTATATCGTGGTGATCGGCCAGACCTTTGTAGCGCCGCGCGCCATCATTCCGCTGGCCTACGATTCCGGCGGGGTCACCACGTCCACGGTCACCGTGCCCCTGATCACCGCCTTGGGACTGGGCCTGGCGTCGACGATTCCCGGCCGCAGCCCGATCATCGACGGCTTCGGCCTGATTGCCTTCGCCAGCCTGTTTCCGATGATAACCGTCATGGCCTATGCCCAAATCACGCAGTTTCGTGCCCAGCGCCGCAGCCGCCGGCCGGAGGAGGACAGCTAGATGAAGTTCAAACTCATCGTCGCACTGGTCAACGACAACGAAACCGAGCTGGTGCTCAAGACCGCGCGCGAACTCGGCGCGACCGGCTCGACGGTCATCACCAGCGCCCGGGGCGAAGGCCTGGTGCCGATCAAGACCTTCCTCGGGCTCGACCTGGAAAGCCAGCGCGACGCCATACTTCTCTTGGTCGAGGGCCATCTCAGCCGCAGTATACTTGAGCGGATCGCCGAGGTCGGGCACTTTGACGATACGCCGGGCACCGGCATCGCCTTCCAGGTCGACATCGAGGACGCCGTGGGATTGGGATCGCAATTCAAGACGATCTTCAGCGAGATCGAGGAGAAGCTATGAGTGCCAAGAACTACGTTTCTGCCGGCGAGGTTATGACGACCTCGGTCCAGACGATCGACGGCCTGGCCAGCGTTCAGGAGGCGATCAACCTCATGCGCGAGCATGAGATCAGCTCGCTGGTCATCGACCGGCGCCACGAGAGCGACGAATACGGGCTGCTGGTGGTCGCCGACATCGCCACCAAGCTGATTGGCCTCGACCGCTCCCCCGAGCGTACCAACGTCTACGAGGTCATGTCCAAGCCCGTGCTCACCGTGTACCAGGACATGGACATCAAATACGTGATCCGGCTGCTCGCCCGTTTCGGCGTCTCGCGCGCGCTGGTCACCGACCGCGATGCGCTGGTCGGCATGGTCACCCTGCGCGACCTGGTCTTGCGCTACATGCCGGTCGGCGACGCAGGCCGGGGCGAGGCGGACGCCAGCGAGGAACCGTGATCGCTTGAGGGAGCGAGAATCGAGCCTTTCGGGCCTGGTTCGACCGTTGCCGGCGCCCGGCGGTCGGGTTGACGGTAGACAGGGCCATCCTGGTCACTGCGGGGAGGTGATCCATGAAGCTGTTCCTGCCGTTTTGGCAGCGTTTGCTCATCACCGTCGGTGTCATGTTGCTGACCAGCTATCTGGCAGGCCTGGTGTGTCAGGGCCTTTTCGCCGTGCCGATCCCGAGTTATGTCGCCGGCCTCATCGGAGGATTGGCGGCCTTGCCCACCTGGGACTTCCTCAAGCGGATTCGACCGGCCCAGCAGGAGCGGAAATGACCGGCGGCAGCCGAATGTCAGGCAGCCCCCGAAGTCAGGATAGAGAAAAGGCGGCCCGCACCGCACGAAGGGTCGTCGCGATGGGCCTCGGCCTCCTGCTGCTCGGCGCCTGCGAGGGTTTTCAGATCGGCGACGATGCCTTGATCCAGCACTTGCCGCCCGGGCAGGACCGGGTTTGCCGCGCCGCGGTGCGGGAGGCTCTGGCCGAGAAGAACGTATCGGAAGACTGGGTCCGGCGGATCTTCTATCGGGCGGTCCGGGAGGGCAACCGCATCACCGGCTTCGAGGCCTGGGTCTACCCCGAGGACGGCGGCGGCGCCCTGGTCGTCGAGCTGTCGGAGCAGTGTCGGGTCACGCGGATCTGGGCACGGGGCCTGCGGTGAACCGATGCCGCCGAGATGGCGACCTCGGCGGGCAGCGAAGGCGGCGGAAGGGACCTGTCGCCCGGGGGCGCGATTTTCAAAGAAGGACGACAAGTAAACCCGCCCTCTCTAGATGGCACGCCGCCGCGGCGGACAGCTTGGCAAGCCTGTCCCCGGCGTCCCGGCGCGTGAGTGTGGATTAACTTGAGTTAACTTGACGACTCGGGGACCGCAAAGTGACTTTGGGCCCAAGAGACGACCATTTGCGCCCCCGATCGTGGTACGTCTCGCAAAGAGGCGCCCGCCTTTCCACCCTCCGGCGGAACGCCTCGATGACACCCCTACTCGAGCGCCCCCAGACTGGCCAAACGTGCTGTGGGGGCGTCTTTTTTTGCGCTTCGGATCCCGCGCCCACTCTGCGTGCATCTGTGGCGGAGAGCCGGAGTCCGGCTTTAACAGGTGCTTTACCGCGCTGTGATGTAGTGGCGCGAAGGAGGGCCGCCGAATGGAACAAAAGGAACCGTTCCTCAAGCCGACAACCATTCTCATCGCCTGTGGCCTCATCATCGGGTTTACGCTGTTAAACTGGTGAACCGGTGCGGGCGCTTCGCCTGCGCTCCGGGCCGTCTCTACTGCTCAGACCTCCAACGCCCGAGATTAGGAGAGCTCGTGCCGCCGGTACGCCATTGGCATGACCGCGCGACTGGCGTCAGCCATTCACCGACGCCTGCCGCGGGCGGCGCCGCGGTCGACGGATGCGCGCGCTGTGCGGCAGGTTCACGGCGAGGTACAGCGGGGTTCAGCGGTGTTCAGCCGAGCTTCTTTGCCGCCAGAAACGAGCCTCCCTCCGGGCCTGTCCGCTCTTTATGCATTGTGCCTGCCGGGTTTTCGCACAGTTCGCCCGCTTTGAAGACTTTTGTCCAATTCTCAGTCGTCATCGTGAATTCCCCGCTCAAGACAAGGGATAGGACGGAATGGTCGTGAGCGTGCATCTCCTCCTCGGGGCCCGGCCCCACTTCGTATAACTCGACCTCTCCGTAGCCCTTTTCCTTGGCCAGTTTTCTAAATTCCTCTTCGTTCATTTTGTTCTCCGGTCTTCGATTCGTAACTGCCAGGCACAGCTCAATATGCAGGCGTTCTGCTTTCTGAGACAGACGGAATCCGCCTAAGTCGCTTGCATGTATCAGGAATGCAGGGGTGCTGGCCCGTAGCGGCCGGCCATCGGGGCGGATAGATCGAAGCCGGGCGCTCTAACGCGGGGCCTTGGCGCCGAAGCCATAGGGCGCGGGGGCCATGGCGACGATCTTGGAGTAGAGCCGACGGTAGGCCGCGCTCCGTTCGTCGCCGAAGAGGGGGTCGTCGTGGGCCAAGAAGGCCGCATCGATTTCCTGCCAGTCCTCCGCGCTCAGATGCTCCCGGGCGAGCGGCAGGGCTTCCATTTCCTCGCTGCGCATGTGGTTGTACTGGTGCTCCCGGTAGCGGCCGACGGCATCGGCGAAGCCGATCCAATCGGGCTCGCCGCCGCCTTCGCAGGCCGCCAGAACGTCCTTGAGGTCGCGCAACAAGACTTCGCCCTCGGCGTGCTCGCCCTGAAGGCGCTGGATCAAGGCTCCGCTCTCCGGGTGGCGCTTCACGAGCGCCCGGAACAGATAATCGTCTTCCTTGGGGTGATGGAAGCGATCCAGAAAGGACTCGATATAGTCGATGATGCTGTGGAACAGGGTGAGGTCGGGCGCCGAGCGGGATTCGCTCGCCTCGTCGGCCAGGTGCCCGAGGCACTGCAGCAGGGCGAGATAGTTCAGGTGTTCCTGCTTGATGATGCTGATAGCGCGCGACATGGAGCGCCCGGCTCCTTCAATAGCCCAGCTTGGGGTCGACGACGTTTTGCAGCGGCTCGCCGGCGAGATAGCGTCGCATGTTATTGAAAAAGATGTCGAGGGTTATGGGTACGTAGTTGTCGCCGTCGTCGGCCGAGACGTGGGGGGTCACGATGAGGTTGGGCACCGACCAGAGGGGCGAGTCCGGCGGCAGGGGTTCGGGATCGAAGACATCGAGGATGGCGCCCGAGAGATGGCCGGAGCCGAGTAGGTCCGAAAGCGCCTCGTAATCCATGGCCGAGGCCCGCCCCACGTTGACGATGCCGGCGCCCGGTTTCAGGCGCTCGAGGCGGCCCCGGTCGAACAGCCCAACGGTCTCGGGCGTCGCCGGCAGGGAGACGAAGACATAGTCGGCGCGGGGCAGCACGTCGTCGATCCTTGCCTGCGGCACCATCTCGTCGACGCTGGGATGGGGCTTGCCGCTGCGGTTCACCCCCAAGACCTCAAGGCCGAGCGCCTTGAGCTGCTTGGCCGCGCCGCCGCCCAGGCTGCCGACGCCCACGATGAGGGCCGTCTTGCCCGCAATGGGGGTCGAGAAAAGCGATTCCCACCGCGAGGCCCGCTGGTTGGTGACGATGGCCGGCAGGTGGCAATGGAGCATGAGTACGCCCATCAGGGCGAACTCGCCGGCCTTGGCGGCGTGGGCGCCCTTGTTGTTGACCACCGTGACTCCCTCGGGCACCCAGTCCATCGGGCAGAGGTGCTCGACCCCGGCGCCGATGATATGGATCCACTTGAGCTCCGGCGCGACGGCGCGGAGGTTGTCGGTCGGCAGGTCCCAACAGAGCAATACCTCGCTGTCCGTCATGGATCTCGCGAAATTCTCGCAGTCCCAGTCGATGAAGACGTCGAGGTGCGGCGCCAGGTCCGGGTGGCGGGCAAGGGCCGCGTCCCAGCGCTCGCGGGTGGTGGTGAAGACCGGCTCGCTTTCCGGCGTCGAGGGGAAGGTGTGGGGGCCGGCGTGGTTGTTC
>CALJXB010000198.1 GCA_937974415.1 uncultured Kiloniellales bacterium | reverse complement strand
ACGAATCATCTGTTCAGAATAATTCGTTTTCCAAATAATTCGATCTGCGACAGGATGACAGGCGACGGTGATCGACGCCCAGGAGGATGGGATGGAATTCAGCCTGTTTCTGTCCTGCTATTGCCCGGAGAGCAAGGCCTCGACGACCCAGGTCTATGACGAAATGCTGGACATGGCTCAGGCCGCCGAGCGACTCGGCTATTGCGGCCTGACGGTGCCCGAGCACCACTTCATCAACATCCTGATGAACCCCAATCCCTTCATGCTGGCGGTGAAGGTCGCCAGCGTGACCGAGCGCATCCCCATCACCACGGCGGTCGCGGTGCTGCCACTCAACGACATGCGGCGCATGGCGGGCGAGGCGGCGCTGGCCGACGTGCTGACCGGCGGGCGCCTGCAGATCGGCGTCGGCCGCGGCGCCTTCCCCTACGAGTTCGAGCGCTATGGCGTCGATTTCGCCAAGAGTCGCGAGATCTTCGACGAGTCTCTGGAGGTGCTGATCGCCCTCCTGAGCGGCGAGGAGGTGTCGTGGGAGGGCGAGCATTACAGCTTCGCGCCCATGACCGTCATGCCGCGTCCGGTGCAGCAGCCCCATCCGCCGATCTGGATCGCCGCCATGGCGCCGGTCGCCCTCTACCACTGCGCCAAGCGGGGCTGGAATATCCAGACCACGCCGCTGCAGGGCTCGCTCGACCTCGCGCGCCAGCAGGTTGACAGCTTCCTCGAAGGTGCAGAAGAGTCCGGGCGCGAGCCGCGGCCGCGCCTGTCGCTGCTGCGGGTCGGCTTCGTGACCCGCGACGCGGCCCACACCAAGGCGACGATCGAGCAGGCCTACGGCTACTACCGGCGCTTCGACAACGTGTTCAAGTCGTCGGGCCAGGTGGCCGGCGGGCGCATCGTGCCGATCGACATCGAGGCGACCCATGAGGACCTGGCCGAGGCCCTCTTCATCGGCACGCCCGAGGAGCTGGTCGAGAAGTTCGGCCTCTATGCCGAGCTCGGCGTCGACGAGATAAACCTCAACATGTGCATCGGCGCCAGCCACGAAGAGACCCTTGAGTCCATCGAGCGCCTGGCCCACGAGGTCATGCCGCACATCTCCGGCGGCTTGCGACTGACCGCTTGACCTAGACCTCTTCCTCGCTCAAAAAAGCCCCTCCGCTCGCGGCTTCCCGTAGGGCACCTATACGCAATCTGATGATGCGCGGGAACGTCCCAAGTAGTTGAATGTTCTTATCTTTGGGAGAGGTGCGGGCCGTGGGCGGCGCGCGCGCGAGGAAAAGAGGGAGAAAGTGACCATGGGACAGGACGCCGGGCTATCGGAGCTGCAGCAGCGGGTGGAGGCGGTGGGACCACGATTCAGCGAGGTGGCCGAGGACAACCGCCAACGCGGCGAGCGGCTGGCTGGCCTGCTGGACCAGGTCGAACAGGGTGTCGTCAACGGCCGGGTCGAGATCAAACGGCTGACCCGTGAGCTGGCCGACGTCCGGCTAGAAAACGCGGAGCTTCACGGTCTGATGCAGAAGCTTCTCGATACGGCCGATAAAGTCGATGGGCCGGGCGAGAGCGTCGTGCTGTGCGACCTGGAGGC
Organism: uncultured Kiloniellales bacterium; assembly: GCA_937974415.1. GTDB lineage: Bacteria > Pseudomonadota > Alphaproteobacteria > Kiloniellales > JAKSDN01 > CALJXB01. The sequence continues at coordinate 12,103 of CALJXB010000198.1, read as the reverse complement.
CCGGGCCGCCCGGCTGCGCGACCAGGCGATCGCCATGAACGGGGCGGCGAACGGGGCGGCGAACGGGGCCGGGAACGGGGTGGCGAACGGGGCCGGGAACGGCGCGGCGGAGTCCGGCGGCGAGTCCGAATGGGAGCCCGTGCCCGAGGAGGAGGCGGAGGACGACGGCGAACCGCCCCTGGAACTGACCGAATTCTCCGACGAGGACGGCCAAAGAAACGGCGGCGCCGGCGGTGCCGCTGAGGCCGCCGCAATGGTGGGCCGCCCTGTACAGGACATCCTCAAGCGGGTCAGCATTAAAACCGGCCGATTGCGCGAGGCCTGATCGCGGCTCACCGATCTTCGAACCGACCCCTTGCGCGGAAGGGTAAAGGACCCAATCTGGATGCGGTGCCGGCGATTGGCTGGCGATCGACGCGCAACCGGACGCTCTCTCCGCTCTTGGAACGACCCAACGAATACTACCGCAAGGTCCGCACCGCGCCGCGGGTGACGCGCATCCTCGTCGGCGTGGCGCTGGTGATCGGCGGAATCTTCGGGTTCCTGCCAGTGCTCGGCGTCTGGATGATTCCCCTCGGCCTGGTGGTGATCTTTTTCGACCTGCCCTGGGTCAAGGCCCGCTGGCTCGCCTTCCGGCTCTGGTGGAAGGAAAAGCGCCGGCAGTTTTCCTGAGGGCCGCACGCGGACTCCCCTCCGCCCACCCTTTACGGCTATCATCCCGCTCTTGAGTCCGAGAGGGAGGCGGGCATGACCACGTTGAGCGTTCCGGCGCGCGAGGGGCGCGCCTTCGAGGTGGCCAAGGGCGGGCGCTTTCGCATCGTCACGCCGGAGGGCCAGCAGGCGGCCGACTTCTTCGCCTACAACGCCCGGGTGGTCGGCGAGTGGCTTTCGGCCAACCACACCTGGATCAAGAACCGCCGGGTCAAGCTGCGGGACGGCGACGAGTTCCAGAGCCGCTACCGCCGGCCCCTGCTGCGCCTCACCGAGGACGGGGCCGGGGGCGTCCACGACCTGATGATCCCGGCCTGCGACCAGATCCGCTACGAGCAGCTCGGCCACCACGGTCCGCACCCGAGCTGTTCGGAGAACCTGGCGACCGCCATGCGTCGGCTCGGCCACGAGATCGCCGTGGTGCCCCAGCCGGTCAACTTCTTCACCCACACCGTGGTCGAGTCCGACGGTGCCTTCAACTCGCCGCCCAACCCGGTCGCCGCCGGCGCCTTCGTCGAGCTCGAGGCGCTGATGGACGTGATCTGCGTGGTCTCGGCCTGCCCCTTCGACCTCAACCTCGACGGCTGGACCATCAACTCGCCGGACCGGGGCCCGACCGCGCTCGAGGTGGGGTTCCTGTAAGCGCGCGCTGGCCGCCATAGACCGCTCCGGTCAGTGGAGGTGACAGGCGACCAAGTGCGGATGCGCCTCGTCGCCGATGTCCTTCAAGGCCGGGAGCTCGTGGGGACAGGCGTCCAGCACCTTGGGGCAGCGCGGGTGGAAGGGGCAGCCCGAGGGCGGGCTCTCCGGGTTCGGGATGTCGCCCGTGAGCACGATGCGGCTGCGGTCGCGCTCCGGGTCGGGCTGGGGCACGGCGGAGATCAGCGCCTCGGTGTAGGGATGGGCTGGCCGGCGATAGAGGCTCTCGGTATCCGTGGTCTCGACGATGCGCCCGAGGTACATGACCGCCACCCGGTCGCTCACGTACTCAACCACGGCCAGGTCGTGAGAAATGAAGATGTAGGACAGCGCGAGCCGCGTCTTGAGGTCGAGCAGCAGTTCGAGTATCTGCGACTGGATGGAGACGTCGAGGGCCGAGACCGGCTCGTCGGCGATGATCAGTTTGGGCTCCAGGGCGATCGCCCGGGCGATGCCGATGCGCTGGCGCTGGCCGCCGGAGAACTCGTGGGGATAGCGGGTCATGGCGTCGGCGTCGAGGCCGACGGTGGCGAGCAGCTCGGCAACCCGCCCGCGCCGCTCCTTGCGGCTGCCGATGCCGTGGATGGCGAGCGGCTCGCCGACGATGGCGCCGACCGTCAGGCGCGGATCGAGCGACGCGTAGGGGTCCTGGAATATGAGCTGCATATCGCGCCGGCGGCCCCGCAGGTCCGCGTGGGGCAAGGCCAGCAGGTCTTGACCGGCGAAGCGCACCGCGCCCGCGGTCGGATCGATGAGGCGCAGGATCAGGCGGGCCAGGGTCGACTTGCCGCAGCCGGACTCGCCGACGATGCCGAGGGTCTCGCCGCGCTCCAGGCGGAGGCTCACGCCGTTCACCGCCTGAACGCTGCCCGCCCCGCCCTTGGAGTGGAAATGCTTGGTCAGGTTCTCGATCTCGAGAAGCGGCCCGTCTTCGGGGCCGGCGGCGGTCATGCCCTCTGTCATGCCCGTGGTCATGTGAGCGGATTCCAACAGGCCGCCAGGTGGCCGTCCTGCTGCTCGATCAGGGGCGGCGTTTCCGCTCGGCAGCGGTCCAGCGCGCGCGAACAGCGCTCGGCGAAGGCGCAGCCCGTGCCGCGGGCGCCCGGCGGCGGCACCATGCCGGGGATGCTGGGCAGCTTCTGCCCGCGCCGGCCGAGCCTGGGCAAGGCTTCCAGCAGGCCGCGGGTATAGGGATGGCGCGGCGCCCGGAAGAGGTCGCGCACCTTGGCCTGCTCGACGATGCGCCCGGCGTACATGACCACCACTTCGTCGCAGATCTCGGCAACCACGCCGAAGTCGTGGGTGATCAGCAGGATCGCCATGTCCAGCTCGCCCTGCAGCCGGCGCAGCAGGTCGAGGATCTGGGCCTGGATGGTGACGTCGAGGGCGGTGGTCGGCTCGTCGGCAATCAGGAGCGCTGGATGGCAGACAAGAGCCATGGCGATCATGACCCGCTGGCGCAGGCCGCCGGAGAGCTGATGGGGATACTGGTCGAGCCGGCTTTCGGGGGCGCCGACGCCGACCTGGCGGAGGATCTCGACTGCCGCCCGGCGGGCGCTCTCGCCGCCCTGGCCGCGGTGCACGCGCAGCACCTCGGCGATTTGGAAGCCGATGCTCAAGGTCGGGTTCAGACTGGTCATCGGCTCCTGGAAGATCATGCCGATGCGGTTGCCCCGCACCGTCCGCAGCGCGCTTTCGTCGAGCTGGGCGAGATCTAGGCCGTCGAACAGGATGCGGCCGCCGTCGATGTGGCTGGGCGGCGACGGCAGCAAGCGCAGCAGGGTCATGGCGGTCACGCTCTTGCCGCAGCCGGACTCGCCGACCAGACCCACCGTTCGGCCCTCGGGCACCGAGAAGGACACTTCCTCGACGACCCGCACCCGGCCGTCTTCGGTGGAAAAGCTGGCGGAGAGGTTCTCCACCTGCAACAGAGCGGTCGCGTCTTCGGCAGACCGGCGTTGCGCGGGTGCCGCCGCCGCACCGGACGGCGTCAGCGCAGCGGATGGACTCATTCGAACACGAGGCGCGGGAAGTAGACGCTCACCACCCAGTTCGGCTGATCGACGATCTCGCTGATGCGCAGATCCGCGGCCACGCTGCACAGCATGTACGCCTCGACCGCTGCCAGGCCGTGACGGGCGGTCAGCAGGTCGATCATGCCCGAGAGCGCCGCGCGCGCGCCTTCGAAGAGGTCGGGCCCGATGCCGGTGGTGACCTCGTAGCCTTTTTCGTCGAAGTGACGGCTCACTGGCCCCGCCGTGGTGAACCGGGGGAACGCCAGATTGGCGTCCTTCACCAGCTCGAACTTGGCGGCGACCTTCATCGGGCTTTCGATTGCCGTGCCGCAGACCTCGCCGTCGCCCTGAGCCGCATGGCAGTCGCCGACGGAGAACAAGGCCCCCGGCACCTCGACCGGCAGATAAAGCTCCGTACCGGCCGAGATGTCGCGGATGTCCATGTTGCCGCCGACCCGGCGCGGCGGAACGATGCTGTGCAGGCCTGCCTCGCCCGGCGCCACGCCGATGGTGCCGCAGAACGGCTTCAGCGGAACCCGGCCGCCGGGGCCGTAGGCCGCGGGGGTAAGGGCCGCGGCATCGTAGGCCCAGAGGTTGAGCGCCGGGTCCGGGAACTGATCGGCCAACAGCCCGAAGCCCGGAATGTTGGCGGTCCAGCCCCAGCCCGAGGGCTCGAAGCCGAGCAAGGTGACCTTCAAGGCGTCGCCCGGCTCGGCCCCGTCGACGAGGACGGGGCCGGTGACCGGGTTGATCTTGCCGAAATCGAGATTGACCACGTCCTCGAGGCTGGACTCCGGCCCCAGTTGGCCGCCCGAGGCGTCGACGGTCTCGAACTCGACCGTTTCGCCGGGGGCGATGGTCAACTGGGGCGCGAAGGCATTGTCCCAGCCGTAGTGGCTGTGCGCCTTGTGGATCGTGTGGTTGCAGCTATTCGGCATCTGTCGCGTACACATACTCGTAGTGGACGGGAATGTGGATCGGGTCGGCGAAGTAGATGTCCTTGCCGCCGATGTGATCCGAATGCATGGCGAAGCGCACTTCGTTGAACACCGGGACCCAGGGCGCGTCGTCCATGATCTTGTTGTAGATCTCGCTCCACAGCTGGATGCGCGCCTCGGCCTGATCGTCGCCCGCCATGCCGTCGGCCTTGGCCGCAAGGGCGTCGATTTCCTCGTTGCAGTACTTGGCCCAGTTCCAGCCGCCCGGCACCGCGCCGCCGCAGCCGAGGATGGGCCCATAGAAGTTCGAGGGATCCGGATAGTCGGCGATCCACGCCATGCCGCCCGACCACAGCATCGGCGCCGTGCCCTGGCCGCCGGCATCGATCACGGTGGCCTGCGCCAAGGCTTTGATCTCGGCCTTGATGCCGACCGCCGCCAGGTCTTGCTGGAACGACTGGGCGATGCGCGGGTTGGGATCGGTGTTCATGGCGTAGAGCTCGGTCTCGAAGCCGTCCGGGTAGCCGGCCTCGGCCAGTAGCTCTTTGGCCTTCGCCGGGTCGTAGGGATAGCCCTCGAAGGCCGTGTCGTAGGCCGGCATGGCCGGCGGCAGGGGCTGGTTGGCCACCACGCCGCGGCCGTTGACGATGCGGACCACCTTTTCCTTGTTGATCGCCATGTTGACCGCCTGGCGCACCAGCTTGTTGTCGAACGGCGCCTCGGTGGTGTTCAAGGTGATATAGCCGGTGTGCAGCAATTCGCCTTCGACGATCCTGTCTTTGTTGGCCGGATCGTTCTTTTCCTGCAGGAAGTTGGCCGAGGGGATGGGATCGCCCAGCACGTCGACCTCGCCCCGCTTGAGGCGCAGCAGCGCCACGCTCGGGTCCTGGCCGACCTCGAAGATGATCTTGTCGAGATGCGGCGCGCCTTCGCGGAAGTAGTCCTCGTTACGTTCGAACACCACTCGCTGGCCGAGCGACCACTCGGTCATCTTGTAAGCGCCGGTGCCGACCGGATTGCGGCCGAAGTCGGGGCCGTATTTCTCGACTTCCTCGCGCGGCACCGCGAAGGCGAAGTTGATGGCGACGATCTGCAGGAAGGTCGCGTCGGGCTGGGACAGCTCGATGACCACGGTCTGGTCGTCGGGCGTGGTGATGCCGGTCAGCTCCTGGGCGTTGCCCGCGGCCATCTCGTCGAATCCCTTGATCTGCCAGAAGAAGCCCTGGCCCGGGCTCTGGGTCTCCGGATTGACCGAGCGCTCGATCGAGTATTTCACGTCGGTCGCGGTCAGGTCGCGGCCGTTGTGGAACTTGACGCCGGGACGGAGTTTGAAGGTGTAGACGAGACCGTCCTCGGAGATGGTGTAGCTCTCGGCCAGGTCGGGAATCAGCTCCGTGGTGCCCGGCTTGTAGTCCATCAGGCCGTCGAACAGGCTCTTGATCATGGACCAGTTCTGCCAGTCGTAGCCGATCGCCGGATCGAAGGTGCTGATGTCGTCCTTGTAGGTGACGACCATCTGGCCGCCGTAGCCGCCGTCCTGGGCCAGCGCCGAAGCGCCGTGGCTCAGCGCGAAAACCAAAGCGAGCGCGGACGCCGCGCCCCGTAAAGCATTCGATTTCATTGGATTGCCTCCCTGTTATGGCATGCATTTCAGCGCAATCTGATGCGCGGGTCAATCAACGGAGCCGTGAGGTCGGCCAGCAGGTTGCCAATCACGATGGCGACAGCCGCGACAAGTGTAACGCCCATGATGATGGGAATATCGATGCGCTGGATCGCCAGCCAGGCCAATTGGCCGATGCCGGGCCAGCCGAACACCGACTCGACCACCACCGCGCCGCTCATAAAGATGCCGATATCGAGGCCGACCATGGCGATCACCGGCAGAATGGCGTTCCGCAGGCCGTGCACCAGCACGACCTTGGGCCCGCTCAAGCCCTTGGCCCGCGCGGTACGGATGTAATCGTGATGGAGCACCTCGATCATGCTCGAGCGCATCATGCGCGAATACCAGCCACCGCCGGCGATGCCGAGGGTGAGCGCCGGCAGGATCAGATGGCTGAGGGTGCCGAAGCCGCTCAAGGGAAACCAGCCGAGCAGGTTGGCGAAGACGTAGAGCAGCAGCAGGCCGAGCACGAACTGGGGCGTCGATACGCCGGCGAAGGAGAAGATCATCACCGCCCGGTCGAGCAACCGTCCTCGGCGCGTCGCGGCCAGGATGCCCGCCGGCAGGCCGATCAGGATCTCGAAGAAGATGGCGCCGGCCATGAGCAGCAGGGTCGCCGGCAGGCGGGATTCGATCAGCCGCGAGACTTCCGCCTTCTGTACGTAGGAGCGGCCGAGGTCGCCCTGCACCAGCTTGGTGACGTAGTTCATGTATTGCACCGGAATAGGCTTATCGAGCCCGAGCTGATGGCGGATGTTCTCGACTGCCTGGGGGCTGGCGCTGCGTCCGGCGATCATGCGCACCGGATCGGCCGGGATGAGGAAGGTGAGGCCGAAGGTGATGACCGAAACGCCGATCAGGATCAGCGCGGAGGCGGCGAGCCGGCGGGCCAGATAGCGCAGCATCACCGACCCCTTTGCGTCGGGTCGAGGGCGTCGCGCAGCGCATCTCCTACGAGATTGAACGCAAGCGCCATCACCATGATTGCGATGCCGGGGAAGAAAACCAGCCAGGGTGCGCTGAGAAAGTAGGACTGGCTCTCGAATATGATGCCGCCCCAAGACGGCGTCGGCGGCTGAACGCCGATGCCGAGGAACGACAAGGTCGCCTCCAGCAACACGGTGGTTGCGATCCCGAGTGTCGCCCACACCAGTATGGTCGGGATCAGGTGCGGCAGGATGTGGAGGAACAGAATGCGCGGCCAGGCGGCGCCCAGGGCGCGTGCCGCCTCGATGTATTCCCGCGCGGCCAGCGCCGTGGTCTCGGTATAGATGACCCGGGCGATCTGCACCCAGTTCACCAGGGCGATCACCATGGCGACGATCCATAGGGAGGGCGTAAAGATGGCCGCCAGTGCGATCGCCAGTAGCAGTGCCGGAAAAGCCATCATGAGATCGGTGAAACGCATGATGGCGGCGCCAACCCAGCCCTGGACATAGCCGGCGACAATTCCGAGCAGCGTCCCGACCGCCACCGCCGCGCCGTTGGCGACCACGCCGATCACCAGCGATGTGCGCGCGCCGTAAAGCAGGCGCGAGAATAGGTCGCGGCCCAGCAGGTCCGTGCCAAGGAAGAACATCTCGTCCGGCGGCAGCGGCGCGCCCTCGAGGGTCAGGCCGTCGAAGAACTGCTCCCTCGGATCGAAGGGTGCGATCCATGGCGCGCTCAAGGCGGCAATCGAGATAGCCGCAATGGTTGCCATGCCGACCAGCGCAAGCGGGTCTTTGCTCAAGCGTCGCCAGGTATAGGCCATGGAACGCCGATCCCCTCCCTCAACCTGCGTGAGCCGTGTTGTGCCGGACCGCCACCAGGCGCCCGGCGCAAGAGATCCTAGCCATCAGACGAGAGAGGTCAATCGGACTAGCGCCCGGCAGGCGAAGTAGTACACGCCTCCATTCCCACCAGAAAGGGTGATCGCCTCTTTGTACTGCGATGCAATGGAGGCAACGAAGGAGCCCTTAATATGGCATGCACCAACGAGGACGACATGTTCTGGATGGTGCATGCCTCATGTCAGCAAATCGAACTGTGGTCACTGCGCGTCCTTCGCGTGCAGATACTCATAATGCATTGGAATGTAGGTCGGCGATACGTACAGGACAGCATCGCCTGCCATACGTGCCGAGCGCATTGTGAAGTAGCGGGAGTGGAATAGAGGAACCCAGGGCGCGTCTTCCATGATCTCGAGATAGATCGAGCGCCACAAATCGACTCGCTCTTGCGCTAAGGCCGGATCGGCCATGGCATCGGCCTTGGCCGCCTTGACTTCGACGTCCTCGTTGCAGTACCAGGCCCAATTCCAACCACCCGGAACGGCGCCGCCACAGCCAAGGATCGACCAATAGAAGCCTGAAGGATCCGGATAGTCCGAGATCCACGCCATTCCACCCGACCAGATCATCGGCGCTTGCTCTGCCTCGCCGCCGGCCGCGATGACGACTGAAGACGCCACTGAATGCAGCTCAGCTTTGATGCCGACCTGAGCCAGATCTTGTTGAATGGCTTGGGCGATTCTCGGGTTCGGATCTGTGTTCATGCTCCACAACTCAGTTTCAAACCCGTCGGGGAAACCGGCTTCGGCCAGCAGTTCCTTCGCTTTGGCCGGATCGTAAGCGTAACCTTCGTAGCTCCCATCATGCCCCGGCATGTTCGGCGGCAGGGGTTGGGTGGCGGGCACCGCACGGTTGTTGATCAACCGGACAATGCGATCCTTGTTGATCGCCATGTTGACGGCCTTTCGCACCAGTACGTTGTCGAATGGCGGAATGCGCACGTTCATGGTGACGTAGCTGGTTTGAATCATGGGATTCTCGACGATCATCCCTCGTTCATTGAATTCGGGATTCTCGACCGCCTCCACAAACTGCGCGGGCGGAATGCCATCGCCCAAAATGTCGACCTCGCCCTTTTTCAAGCGCAGCAATGCAACCGATGGGTCCTGGCCAACCTCCCAGGTGATCTTGTCGAGGTAGGGGACATTCTCAGGACCGGTTCCATGCTGGTAATCAGGGTTTCTCTCGAACACGATCCGTTGCCCGAGCGTCCATTCAGTGATCTTGTAGGCGCCTGTACCGACCGGGTTTCTTCCCCAGTCGGCGCCGTACTTCTCGACCTCCTCCTTCGGGACGATGGAGGAGAAGTGCATGGCCAGAACGTTCAAGAAGACGGCGTTTGGACGGGTCAGCTTGATAATGACCGTGTAATCGTCAGGCGTGGTCACACCCGACAGGCCGTCCGCCCCTGAAACCATTTCATCGAATCCCTCGATGACGGCGTAATAGCCTTGACCGGGGCTTTGCGTTTCCGGATTCACGAGGCGCTCGAAAGTATACTTGACGTCGGCCGATTTGAGCTCGCGTCCGTTGTGAAACTTGACGCCCTTGCGCAGAGCGAAGCTATAGGTCAGCCCGTCTTCCGAGATCGTGAAGCTTTCGGCCAAATCGGGCACCAGATCGGTCGTACCCATCTTGTACCCCATCAGGCCATCACCGATGAGCTGCATCATCGACGGATTTTGCCAATCGTAGCCGATCGCCGGGTCGAGCGTTGCTATGTCGTCCTTGTAGGAAACGACAATACTACCTCCGCGCTTGGCTTCCTCGGCGGCAACAGCGGGTGACATCAAGACAGCAGCGGACATCGCGAGACCAATGATTCTTTCAATCGGCGACGGTTTCATGGTTTCCCTCCCGTTGTTTTTCGTTCCTGCGCATATCACCACATTGATCCGACACGCACCGGTTTAGACCAATGCCTGTCGGAACGCGGCAACAGCGTTCAATTATTATTGATAAGGTAGCTGATACTGACATATATTTCTGAAAGCATAAAGAATTTTCGGATCAGAAAATGGACTCAACCGTTAGAACCATCTTGCGTAAGAACGCCGTAAAGCCGGCTGATGCCGAGCGATTGAGCGCCGAGAACCTCGGTCAACGCGTGCGTCAGCTGCGCACGGATAAAGACCTCACACAGAAGGAACTCGCCCGTCGCGGCGGCGTTTCCCACTCGGCACTGTCAAAAATTGAGAACAGCCAGCTGTCGCCGACTTTCGAGACGATTCTGCGGATTGCCGAGGGGTTGAGTATCGATGTTTCGGAGCTTTTGTCTTCGCCCAATACGACGCAGCACCGCACGCGGCGAACCATCACGCGCAAGGGTGAAGGCGAGAACCACGAGTCCGACAGCTACGTTTATCAAACACTTTGCAACGACATCACTAACAAGCGGATGATCCCGCTGGTGGCGCGGATAAAAGCTCGCAGTTTGGAGCAGTTTGGCACACTGATGCGTCATCCTGGCGAGGAGGTTCTCTATATCCTCGAAGGGGAGATAGAGCTGCATACAGAACACTATGCGTCGGTGCGCCTGGGCCCCGGCGACTGTGTCTATTTCGACAGCTCCATGGGGCACGCCTGCGTCTCAACTGGAAAGGACGAAGCACTGGTCTTCTGGGTTTCCACACCGACTTGATTGAGAAGACGAATGGCGGAGCAGCATGGTTCACTGAAATTGGAATGAGGATTGAGAGAGTCCATCTCTCCCGAATTCAAGGGCCGTTGGTGCGCTTGATGCTTTCCGGGAGGACTCGTGACGTAGCGCTGATGATTGCCATTTACGATTTGTACGGTGGCAAGGGTAAGACCACCCAATGCAAGTGCTGCCGATCTTACTTATGAAACCGGATCAGGCGCACGACACCAACAACCCTGCGCCCTTGATGGGCGCAGGGTTTGTCACGTGCAATCGGGATCGGGTTAGAGGTTGCCCTTCAGCTTTGAACCAGCTTTGAAGCGCACGCCTTTTGATGCCTTGATTCGAATGGACGCGCCCGTCGCAGGGTTGCGGCCCTTGCGTGCGCGCCGTTTCACGACTTCGAAACTTCCGAAGCCCACGAGCTGGACTTTCCCGTTCTTCTTCAAAGACGAAGAAACCGTGCTGAGCACAGCGGCCAGGGTATCCGTGGCGGCCTTTTTCGAAGAACCTGTCCCCGACTGGATAACGGAAATCAGATGATCCTTGTCCGACGAGCCCTTTGGTGTCGCCGTGACCCTGGCTGCAGTTTTCGGCGCTGCGCGCTTGGCAACAGCCTTCTTCCTGGCGGGCGCTTTCGCCCTTTTTGCCGGCGCTTTCGCCCGTCTGGCCGGCGCTTTCGCTGCGGCCTTTCTCGCCTTCGGCTTTGCAGCCTTCGCCCGAGCGGCTCTGGGCTTGGCGGCTTTCGCCTTCTTGGCGGCTTTCTTCGGCTTCGCTGCCTTGGATTTCCGTATCGTGGGTTTTCTGGCCATAAGCACTACCCCCCGTAAGTGAGTGAGAGCAAGACGCCGCGCATCCCAATCTCGAAAACCAGCAGCCTGTTAGGCAGACTTTCGAGTGGGTGTGGATAAGATTTTGTCATGTCGCGGCACATGAAGTTTGCCGAGCCTGTCGATTGTCATGCCGGCTTGGGAATCGCCACAGATTGTCTTAACACAATCGGACCGAGTCTAGTCATCTGGATTCGCGCCCAAGTGCAAAGAAATCTGAAGGTGTGACATCTCTACCAATGAAGTGATGACACGCCACCCCAACGATCACCATCGACGGCAAGAGAACCAACATGAGGATCACGACATAAATGCCGACTCGCAGTACGACTCGTCAAGGAACATTGTGTGCGATGGCTAATCTAATTCACGCAAGCTTCTTGCAATCGAGATCCGCGATGAACAGGCGTCGACGATGGATTCATTTCGAAAGCGAGCGCGAAGGGCGCCCGGCCCTTTCAAGCCGAAGTGACGAGCAACTTCATGGCGCCTCTCCTCTTTGCCTAATGGACGTGTCGAAAGTCTTGTGTGGGAATGGGGAAAAATTTTTTGAATCACGTCACGCTCTTGCAGGTCTGCGCATGTCAAGGATGCCGAGTCGGCGGTAGACGTGGGGGCGCCGTACAAACATGTTCAGCCGAATTGTATGAATCGAAACCTGGCTTGCAGCGCGAGGCGGCCATGGCTTCAAGCCATGGCGTCGCGGGTTTCCTCCACGGCGGAAACGAACCAGGCTTCGAGCTCGGTGACGATCTCGTCGTCCTCGAAGAC
>CALJXB010000197.1 GCA_937974415.1 uncultured Kiloniellales bacterium | reverse complement strand
TCGGCGACAGATAAGGACGATCGGATTCGGAACTCCCTGGGTCTTGCGGGACCGCTTCCCGCAGGCTTTCCAAGCCCTCATCCGCAGGGGAAAATTTAAGCGGGATGGATTAACAATACATGAATGAACAAATAAAATGTGGCCGGTTTCTATCAATTTATTAATAAGCTCGGAACAGATAACTTAGGTTAATTGAATTGTTCGAAAATTAATCTAAACAACGACCCGCGACTTCTATTAACCCTAATATTCGACCCCGGCCAGCCGACCGACGGCGCCCGATTATTGGCCCGAGCCCGGCTCGTGCTTGCCGGGCGAAGCCGACGCGGCGTAAAGCTGGATTGCGTGGCGCCGGATTGCGTGGCGCCTGACCGGAACGCGCCCATTTCCCAACACATAGAAGGATTGGCGGCCGTGCCTTCGGTCCGGGGCGGGTCCTCGCCGCATCCAAGAGAGGCAACGCGTGAGGGCGCCGAGATACGCCAAATTCAATACAAAAGAATTTTATTAACCATAACTACTATAGTAAATGAAAAATGAATGTGGTTTTTATTTTACCAATTGCTGCAATTTTTTTGATTAATTTACAAGCCGGCGATATTTATTGGTAGTTTTACTTTTCCTTAAATCGGAAATTTTAACCTAGGCCCAGGTCGCCGAGCCGCGTGGCCCGGGACCCAAAGAACCGCCACCTTCACGTAGAAGACCGAATCAGCCAGGAGAGCCATGCGGTGCGCCGATCGCCCGACCAGGAAGAAGGCCAGATAGAAGGCCAGATAGAAGGATCGCTGGAACTCCTGAGATTCCAGGCCGCCATAGAGGCTTCGGGCGACGTTCTCTACGACTGGAATTTGACGACGGACGAGCTCACGCTGTTGGGTGCGACGGCCCCTCTCTTCGGCCGGGGCACGGCTTCCTTGCCGGACAGGGGCGAAGACCTGAATGCCCGTATCAGCCCGGAAGACGTGCCGGTGCGCATGCGCGCGCTGTCGGAGCATATCTCGGGCCGCGGGCCCTTCGATTGCGAGTACCGGGTCTGCGCCGGCAACGGCGAGCCCCAGTGGATTCACGATCGCGGCGCCGTCGAGATCTCGCCCAGCGGCAGGCCCGAGCGGCTGATCGGGGTGCTTCGCTTGATCACCCAGCGCAAGCAGCACGAGGCCCAGCTCGAGTACCAGGCGAACTTCGACGAGCTCACCGGCCACTTCAATAAGGTCCGCCTGCGCGAAGCACTCGACCAGGCGCTGGCACAGTCGCTCCGATACGAGCAGAACGGCGCCTTTCTGGTCATCGGCCTGGACCAGATGGGCATGATCAACACGGCCTACGGCTACGAGGCCGGAGACGCGATTCTCTTCGAGGTCAGCCGCCGGCTTGACCAGTGCCTGCGCGAGACCGACGTGATTGGTCGCCTTGGCGGCGATCGTTTCGGCGTGGTGGTGAGCTGCTGTAACCAGGCGCAGGCGCAAATCACGGCGGAGCGCATTCTACTCGCCGTGCGGCAAACACCCATCGAGATCGGCGGCAAGCAAGTTCATGTGACGGCCTCGGCCAGTCTCGTGGTCTTCCCGAGCCAATCCAAGACATCCTTCGACGTCATGACCAAGGCCGAGGGCGCCTTGTTCCAGGCCAAGCTGGCCGGTCGCGACTGTATTCAGGGCTACGAGATGTCCGAGGAGCAGCGCCTCGGATTCCAAACCAACATGGATATCGGCGAGCAGGTGAAGCTGGCCCTCAAGGAAAAGCGACTGTGTTTCGCCTATCAGCCGATCGTCGATGCGGCGAGCGAAGAGGTACGGCTCTATGAGTGTCTGATGCGCATGCACGCGCCCGACGGCGAACTCATCACGGCCAACCGTTTCGTACCCGTCATCGAACAGCTGGGTTTGATGCGCGCGGTGGATCGCTACGCCCTCGAGCTAGCGATCGAGGATCTAAAGCGTTATGCCGACGTGCGCCTGGCGGTGAACATCTCGGGCTTGACGGCAGCCGACCGCTCCTGGCTCAGGGCCCTGAGCGCGCACCTCAAGGACCGGCGCGACTTGGCGGAGCGGCTGGTCATCGAGATCACTGAAACGGCCGCCATGTACGACATCGAGGAGACCGCCCACTTCGTCACGGCGGTGCGCGACCTGGGGTGCCAGGTGGCGGTCGACGACTTCGGCGCCGGCTACACCACTTTCCGTCATTTGAAATCCCTCACTGTGGACCTGGTCAAGATCGACGGTTCCTTCGTCAAGGGGATCTGCAACAGCACGGAAAACCAGCTCTTCATCCGCAACCTCCTGAGCCTTGCCAAGACCTTCGGCCTGGAGACCGTGGCCGAGTGCGTGGAAAACGAGGACGAAGCCGCCTACCTCGCCAAAGAAGGCGTCGAGTTGCTGCAAGGCTGGTTTTTCGGCAAGCCGAGCCTGGAGCCTGCGTGGAAGGGCGAAGCGCAGGACACGAGCGCGCCGGCCGCGACGGCGGACTGGAGCGCCGGACAGGATCAGCCGCAACGCGCCGCCAACTGATTACCCGCACCCCTGCGACGAGACCCCGCCCAACCGCCTACCGCTGGCCGCGCGAGCACCTCGACACGATCGCCGGCCAAGAGCCGTGATCGTCTCCGATGCGACTGAGATCGACTTTAAGGGTATCCGATTAGTCGGGCTTGTCCGAGCCCTGCGCCGTCTCTTCGGCGGTCAGGGTCTCCAGTTGATGCTGCAGCGCGTCCATCTGTGCCTTCAGTTTCTGCAGGGCGTCGGAATTCGCGTTGCCGGACTTGACCGGTGCGCCGTCTTGGTTGGCATCGGCTTGGGAGTCCGCGGGAAACGGCGAGAAGGCCTTCATCGCGCTCTCGAACAGCGCCATGTTCTGCTTGCTGACTTCCTCAAGACTGGCGAAAGGGAACATGCCGCCGAAGGTTTCCTGCACCGCCTGTCGCATCCGGTCCTGGTTGGTGGCGAAGGAACTCATCATGTGATCGAGATAGCGCGGCACGATCCACTGCATGTTGTCGCCGTAGAGGCTGATCAGCTGCCGAAGGAACGTGATGGGCAGCAGGTTCTCGCCCTTGGCCTCTTCTTCGACGATGATCTGGGTGAGGACGGTACGGGTGATGTCCTCGCCGGACTTGGCGTCATAGACTGCGAAGTCCACTCCCTCTTTCACCATCTGGCAGAGATGATCCAGGGTCACGTAACTGCTGGTCGCCGTGTTGTAGAGCCGTCGGTTGGCGTACTTCTTGATCGTAATGGGCTCTGACTGCTCGGCCTTCTTTGCCTCGGCCACTGCGTAGCCTCATCCCTCGTTGCAGGACTCTGCGCCTACCCTAGCACCGCCGAGACGGCTTTGTGGACGATTTTTTTGCACTGCGTTCAATTCGTGCTGCACCGCGACACCAAGCTGCGACACCGGGCCGCGACACCGGGCTGTGGGGTCGAGCACGCGGGAGGGGTTCGGCACGCGCGCCGACGGCTGGCTCAAGCCGGCGCCCGCCGTTATACTCGCGGACCATGTCGGACGAGGCGAAACTAGACGAACTGGCACGCCGCTACCTGGAGCTCTGGCAGGACCAAATCAGCGCGCTGGCCGCCGATCCTGAGTTTTCCGAGGCACTCAGCGGCCTGTACCACGCCATGGGCCTGACTGCGACTTCGGGGATGACGCCGGGCGCGGCCGACGGTGGGCGTGATGGCAGCGGGCCGTCCGGGGCCGCCGCGGCGGCCTGGAGCGCCTGGCCTGCCGTGCTGGCCGGAATGACCGCGGCCAAGGAGGGACCCGCTAACGATGGCACAACCGCTGAATCGGCCGGACGCCCCGGAAAACCGAGCGTCAAGGCCGCGCCTCGGTCCCCGGCCTCTGCCGCTTCACCTGGGCCTGGCGGCGCTCGCCTGGCAAAGCTCGAAAGCCGCCTTGCCGCTCTTGAGGACAGGGTCGCTGCCCTGGACGGCGGAGCTCGCCCAAGCCGCCAACGCCCTCCGAAAAGACCTCGCCGGGACCGCAAGTGAGGCCGTCGAAAGCGCCGTGGCGCGCGAGATCGAGCGCCGCAACCACGCCCTCATCGACGGCCTTCAGGCTTACCGGGCCCATCCTTACCGGCGAGACCTGAGCGCGCCCCCGGCAGTCTGGCAGGAGGGCACCAGCTGGCTGCTCGACTACGGGCCGGACAGCGGTCGGTCCAAGAAGGCGGCGAAGGGATCCGCAACGTCTGCGCCCGTGCTGGTCGTGCCGTCGCTCATCAACCGCGCCTATATCCTCGACCTCGACGCGAAGACGAGCTTGCTGCGCTGGCTGGCCGGCCGCGGATTCCGGCCGTTTCTCATGGACTGGGACCGGCCGGGCGTCGAAGAGCGCGGTTTCGCCCTGAGCGATTACGTGGCCGGCCGTTTGGAACGGGCCCTCGATCACGTGTTGGCGCTCACCGGCCGGAAGCCGCATCTCTTGGGCTATTGCATGGGCGGGCTGCTGGCCCTAGCCCTGGCCGCTCGCCGCGGCCAGGACCTGCGCGCGCTGGCGCTGCTTGCGACTCCCTGGGATTTCCACGCCGATCAGGCGGCTCAGGCGCGTCTGGTCGCGGCCAGCCTGGTCAGCCTGGACCCGCTCATGGCCCTGCAGGGCGAGCTTCCCGTCGACGTCATCCAGGGCCTCTTCGCCAGCCTCGACCCGCTTCAGGTCGTTAGAAAGTTCGTGGCCTTTTCTTCGCTCGAAACCGACGATCCCGCTGCACTTCGGTTCGTCGCCGTCGAGGATTGGCTGAACGACGGCGTGCCCTTGGCGGCGCCCGTGGCGCGGGAATGCCTCGGCGGCTGGTACGGCGAGAATGTCACCGCCAAGGGCGGCTGGCAGATCGATGGCGAGGCCATCGTGCCCCAGCGTGTCTCGATCCCCAGTCTCTGCATCCTGCCGGATCAAGACCGCATCGTGCCGCCCGCGTCTGCGGCGGCCCTGGCCACGAGCCTGCCCGGCGCCAAGATATTGCAGCCGGCCGTCGGCCATGTCGGCATGATCGTGAGCGCGGTCGCGAAGCGGCGGGTCTGGCGGCCGCTCGCCGACTGGCTGGCAGAAGCCTGAGGCCTGGACTCCAGAAACTCCAGAAACTGATCTGTGTCAGTGCCGGTTCGGCGCAAACGCCTTAGCCTATCTTCCGCACGAGCAATCCTTGCACCGGGGTTGCGCAAATGCTTAAAAAGGACCAGTTGTGTTGCAATGCAGCGAGCCGCGCGATCGCCCAGGACCGGGCAGATCCCCGGTGTTTGCGCTGCAGCAGGTTCACCAACAGCGGAGATGAGGGACATGACCGATGTGGTAATCGCAAGCGCGGCGCGCACGCCCGTGGGCGGGTTCGGCGGGGGTTTGTCATCCGTACCGGCGAGCTATCTGGGCTCGGCGGCGATCAAGGAGGCGCTGAAGCGCGCGGAAGTCGACCCCGCCGAGGTCGATGAGGCCATTCTCGGCCAGATTCTGACCGGTGGAACCGGCCAAAACCCGGCTCGCCAGGCGGCAATGGACGCCGGCATTCCGCACGAGAAGACGGCCTACCAGATCAATCAGCTCTGTGGCTCGGGCCTGCGTACGGTCGCCTTGGGATCGCAAGCGATCCAGCTCGGAGACTCTGCCATCGTGGTGGCCGGCGGCCAAGAGTCCATGAGCCAGGCGCCACACGTGGCGCATCTGCGCAACGGCACCAAGATGGGCGACGTCAAGTTCCTCGACACTATGCTCAGGGACGGGCTGTTTTGTGCTTTCAACGGCTATCATATGGGCATTACGGCCGAGAACGTGGCGCGCAAGTGGCAGCTCACGCGCGACGAGCAGGATGCCTTCGCAGCCGGCTCCCAGCAGAAGGCCGAAGCCGCCCAGGCCGCCGGCAAGTTCGGCGACGAGATCACGCCGGTGACCATCAAGACCCGCAAGGGCGATGTCACGGTCGACACCGACGAGCACCCCAAGCCGGGCGTGACGGCCGAAGGCCTCGGCAAGCTGCGCCCCGCCTTCGACAAGGAATGCACGGTGACCGCCGGCAACGCCAGCGGCATCAACGACGGCGCCGCTGCGGTGGTGCTGATGAGCGCCGATCAGGCCGAAAAGCGCGGCGTGGCGCCCCTCGCCCGCATCG
Source organism: uncultured Kiloniellales bacterium (assembly GCA_937974415.1). Lineage (GTDB taxonomy): Bacteria > Pseudomonadota > Alphaproteobacteria > Kiloniellales > JAKSDN01 > CALJXB01. The sequence continues at coordinate 272 of CALJXB010000197.1, read as the reverse complement.
TCTCCTGGGCAACCGCCGGAGTCGATCCCGCGATCATGGGCACCGGGCCGATTCCGGCCAGCCGGGCGGCCCTCGAACGGGCCGGCTGGTCGACCGACGACCTCGATCTGGTCGAGGCCAACGAGGCCTTTGCGGCCCAGGCCCTGGCGGTCAACAAGGACATGGGCTGGGACCCGGAGAAGGTCAACGTGAACGGCGGTGCCATCGCCCTCGGCCACCCGATCGGTGCCTCGGGCGCGCGGGTGCTGACCACGCTGCTCTACGAAATGGGC
>CALJXB010000196.1 GCA_937974415.1 uncultured Kiloniellales bacterium | reverse complement strand
AAAAGCGCCACATCGATCAACCCCCCTAAGTATTCGAGTAGTTCTGTGCCATTTCCGGAGCGCCGCCACCAGCGGCGAATGGGAAATGGTGCTTCCACAGTAGGGATTAAAACCGCCATTCGGTGTCGGTGCGAGACCTTTTTTGTCCGGTTGGGGACGATGGGTCCAGGCTTGCTCTTGCCGCCACCTAAACCTGCGGCCGCGTCGACCACCCCTGGTCGCCGCGGCGCCCGAGATCCTAGGAAGGACGAATGCGTAGCCCGAGCGGGCGCCGAGGCCAGCCGCGCCCATGGCGAACGGGTCAGCGACGGCGCTCGACCGCCCCCGGCCATCGCCCGCACCCCGAACGTGGTGAAGACGGAGGAGCGCCGGCCCGGCTCGTGGTTTGGGTGAAATAGGCCGGCCGCTTTCATCCATGCGCCTAAGAAATCGGCGGACGAGCGCCGTTGGGCCAGCCTCGGTTGCAACATTGCCGCAAAAATTACAGTGGATCGAGCTAAAGGCGCAGCCAGGCGGACACGATGTCGAGCAACCCGATGTCCGAAAAATCCACGAAGGCGGCTCGGCCGACCGGGCAGCTTTCGAAACTCTCTCGATCATGGGAAATATCGATCACGACTTGGGCGACGTCTTCATCGCGCCCCTTAGCGATGGCGGCCAAATCCTTTCGGTCCAACGTGGAAGCCGAACCGCGGGTCAGCAACACGCGCCCTTTTCGAACGGTCGTTTCGCCGTCGAGGATGACATCCGCCTCCATGCCGACGGTTACCAATGGCATTTCGAAATCGGCCCAGGGCACGTCGACCAAGAGGGTCGAGCAGTTCAGCCACTCCGCCACCGGGTCGCCGGCCCGCACGCTGGCACCTGGCGCCACGTGCCTGCTCCAAAGGATACTGCCCGGCGGCGCGCTGACCGGCCCCTTGCTCATTCGTCGAAAGTCTTCCTCAGCGGCCACGAGCGCGGACTGAGCCACCTCGAGTTCGGCTTGCGCCTTTCTCAGCTCTAGGCGCGCCTGCTTCTTTTGCAGTTTGAGGTCCATGCGGGAATCGAAGACCCAATCCGGATCGGTGCCGCCGCTGGTCAAGAATACGCCGTCCTTCGCCGCCTCCAGCTGCACCCGAGCATAGCGCATGTCCGACTTCAGTTTCGCGAGCTCGACCTCGATGTCCGAGACCCGCAATCGCGCTTCATCGGCGGCGTTCTCGGATCCGGTTCCCGTCGTCGCGAGCTGCTCTTTCCGTGAGGCGATCTTGCGTAGCAACTGTAGCTGCTTGTCGAGTGTTGCGATCTCGTTCTCCAGATTTGCAATTTTAGTGCTGAGCTGGGTACGAAACTCTTCGGCGTATTGGGACTTGGCGTCGCCGCGTTCCGCATCGAGAGACTTTATCTCTTCGAGAAAGTCCTCGAGCTCCTGAACCCGAAGCGTCGCGAAGTTCACATTGACCCGGGCTTCGTCGTAGTCCTGTCGGGTCAGGTGATCGTTCCGCACGACCGCAAGCTTGCCGTCCGGTCCCACGCGTTCGTGCAACAACACGTCGGAAAACGTGATTGTACCGTCGATGGGTGCAGTGGCCACGTTGGACCATGTGGTCACAGCGGCATCCCTGACCAGCACCGATCGAACATAGGGCGCCGCGTTCCAGGTCAGAAGGAGGATCGCGAGGAACGCCAGAATACAGACCGCCGGCACATAGAGGCGATAGGCCCGGCTGCTCGCCCAGCGGCGCGCCGGCTTTGCATTTGTGCTCTTTCGATTTTCGTCGAGTTTGTCGATCTGGCTTGCCATGTGAGTGCCTGCGGCTCCCGATCCGACTGTTTCTTCTACCGTACGGTCCGCCAGCAACAAACTCTCATAATTTCCGATCAACCTGCTCGTGATGATGCGTACGATACTGAACCCGAAGCGGGGATTCTGATTGTAGAGTTGGAGAAATCTTTCCTCCGACATCCGAAGCAGTTCGCAGTCCGTCTGGCATATTGCGGTTACCGTCCGCGTCTTCTCGGGTGAGAAAAGGCCGATCTCTCCGATCGTTTCGCCTTCGCCGACAGTCTTCCCAAGCTCCGGTAAGCGGATTTCTCCCGCGCAGATATAGAACAATTCCCGCGATGTGTCGCCCTTACGAAACACCACCTCGCCGGCCTTGAAGCGCCGAGGCCTCATGAAAGGGAGCAGCGATGCAAACGAGAATTCCCCCTGCGCGGACTCGCGGGTCTTTTCCATGAGCCTGCTAAACTGGCGCAGCCGCACTACGTTGAGCGGAAGCAAGCACGAATGAAGTATGAGGACCGGAAGCAGACCCTCGATGTAGGCATAGACGATGAACGCCACATTGCTCGCGATGGCAACGATGCGAAGGGGCGTCATGGTCTTCATGTAGAAAGTCATGAAGACGAGGACCGAAGCTACATAGCCGGCAACTTCCCCAACCATCGTTCATGTGCCTCCCACGGTAAGTGGATGAGGGCGCAGCGATTCAAGCCAATTTCGTCCGAGTAGCATTGCTACGACAAGCTCGAGTCCGATCGGTCCAGAGGTCGGCAGTCATCGAGCAAAGGAGCGGTCGGGGTGACGGCGAACCCTTGGCTGCCCGCTAACCTTAGCACAAACCGGTTTCGAGCCCAGTTGCCGTGAGACGCGCGGGGACGGCCGCTTCCGGCCGAGCGGCGGCACCCCGAAATCGACCCGGGCGCCAATCGCAGATTCGACAGGCAGAGCCTGCGTTCCCGCCGTCAGACGATCATGGACACCAGCACGGCGGCCAAAACCCCCACATAGGCGTGGGCGATAAGTTTGTCGGACAGCCGGTGAGACAGGCGCGTGCCAAAGGGGACCGCCGCCAAGACGCCGATGACGATGCCGGGAATCGCCGGCCAGTAGACGAAGCCGGTGGTCCAATCCGGCAGGCCCGGCCGCCCCCAGCCCGTGACGACGTATCCGACCGCGCCGAAGAGTGCGATGGGCACGCCCAAGGTCGCCGCAATGGCGACGCTGTTGACCATCGGCAGCTTGGCATTGCGCAGAAAGGGCACCGTAATGGGCGAGCCGCCAATACCGAGCAAGGCCGAAACGCATCCGGTAAATACGCCGAAGGCCGCCATGATCGGGCGAGAGGGCGGCGCGTAATCGCCGAGCGCGTGATCTTGGGTGAAGCCTTTCTTGAACAGAGCGCGCAGGATCACGAAAACCAAAAGCGCGATGAAGAAATACCGCAGGTAAGTGCTCGAAAGCCAGCCGCTGGCCGCGGCGGCCAGGAGCGCGCCGACGGCGTAGAAGGGCGCCAGCTTTCTGACCTCCGACCACAGTACGTCGCCCTTCCTGTGATGGGAAAAGGCCGAGTCGGACGAGGTGACGATCATGATGGCAAGGGACGTGCCGACGGCCAGATGCATGAGGACGCCCGAACCTACGCCGAAATGGGGAAAGCTGAGATAAAACAGGGGAACCAAGACCAGGCCGCCGCCCAGGCCGAACAAGCCGGCCAGCAAGCCGGCCAAAAGGCCCGCGACCAAGAACAGTAACAGCGCCATGACTTCCATACCCGCGCCCCAACACTCCGGTAAGAGGCGAGCCTGCCGCTCGGCATTCGGCGTGTCCAGGACGACGCGGCCGGCGCCTAGGCACGCAGGCTTACGCCCTCGGGGTCGTAAAACACCGGATCGGTGAGGGTGACCGCGACCCGCTCGCCGGTCAGCGGCGAGAGAGCCGCCAGCGTTTCGCCCTTGCGCGCGCGGCCGCCCCGCACCAGGGCGAGCGCGATCGGC
>CALJXB010000195.1 GCA_937974415.1 uncultured Kiloniellales bacterium | reverse complement strand
CGGCGAACTGGCCCTCATGGCCTGGCGCGATCGCGTGCCACGCGCTGTCCCGCCGTTCTTCCTCATCGACGATCCGCGGCGCTTGTCCCGCTTGGCGGCTCATCTCGGCCTCGAGGCGCCGCTGGCCGAGCTGGACCGGCCTGAGGACGCGGCCGAACGGTTCGACGAGGCCCTGCCCGTCCTCCCGCACCCGCTGGCGGAAGAGGTGACGCCCGGCCGTCCGCACCCGGCCAACGGCGCTTGTGTCTTGGGCTCGATCGCCCGCGCCGCCGAGCTGGTCAGCCGAGGCTGCGCGGCGGCGATGGTCACCAATCCGATCCAAAAGAAGGTGCTCTACGACGCCGGCTTCGCTCACCCCGGCCACACCGAGTACCTGGCCGAGCTGGCGACCAAGGCCGCGGGCGATGTTCTACGCCCCGTCATGATGCTCGCCTGCCACGGCCTCCGCGTCGTGCCGGTGACCGTCCACCTGCCCCTCAGGGCCGCGATCGACAGCCTTACCGCCGAGGCCATCGTCCATGCCGGACGGGTGACCGCGGCGGCCCTCGAACGGGACTTCAAGATCGCCGAGCCTCGGCTGGCGGTCGCCGGCCTCAACCCCCATGCCGGAGAAGACGGCGCCCTGGGCCGCGAGGAACTGGAGATCATCGGCCCTGCACTGGACACCCTGCGGGCCGCGGGGCTCCGGGTGGACGGGCCGGCGCCGGCCGACACGCTGTTTCACGAGTTGGCACGCGAAGATTACGACGCCGCGCTCTGCATGTATCACGATCAGGCCCTGATTCCCCTCAAGACCATCGATTTCGCAGAGGGCGTCAACATCACCCTGGGGCTGCCTTTCGTGCGCACCTCGCCGGACCACGGCACGGCACTGTCGCTGGCCGGTACCGGCAGTGCCGACCCCTCGAGCCTGATCGCCGCCCTTCGCGCGGCGCAGCTCATGGCGGCGAATCGCGCGACTGCGGCCTTCGCCTAGGCAGTGCCGTGCCCGAAGAACCGAACCTGCCGCCCCTGAGGGAGGTCATCGCGCGCCACCGCCTGAGCGCCCGCAAGTCCTACGGCCAGCACTTTCTGCTCGACCTCAACCTGACCCGGCGGATCGCCCGCGCTGCCGGCGATCTCGGCCAAGGCACGACCATCGAGGTGGGGCCCGGGCCCGGCGGGCTGACTCGCGCCCTGTTGGCCGAAGGCGCCGCCCGGGTGGTGGCGATCGAGCGCGACGAGCGGTGCCTTGCGGCCGTGGAAGAGCTGGGCGCCGCCTATCCCGGCCGGCTCGAGGCGATCGCGGGCGACGCCCTGACCGTCGATGTCGCGGACTTGGGCGAAGCGCCCCGGCGGATCGTCGCGAACCTGCCCTATAACGTCGCGACGGCCCTGCTCGTGCGCTGGCTGACGGCATTGGCCGAAGCACCGGGATGCCTCTCCTACATGGTCCTGATGTTCCAGAAGGAGGTTGCCGAGCGTCTTGCGGCGCCCGCCGGCAACCGCACCTACGGCCGACTGTCGGTGCTGGCCCAGTGGCTGTGCCGGGTGCGGCCCTTGTTCGACGTTCCGGCCCGGGCCTTCACGCCGCCGCCGAAGGTGGTGTCCACGGTCGTGGGGCTGGAGCCGCTCCCCGCGCCGGCCCAGGAGGCGCGGCTGGCAGACCTGGAGCGGGTTACGGCGGCCGCCTTCGGTCAGCGGCGCAAGATGCTGCGGCAAAGCCTCAAGTCCCTGGGCGGCGAGCCGCGCGACCTCCTGGACGCGGCCGGGATCGACGAGACGGCCCGTGCCGAGGCGCTCGCGGTGGCGGACTTCTGCGCCCTCGCCCGAGCCCTGCGGGCGCGGGCCGAGACCTAGAACCCGACCGATACGGATCGATCAGCGCGGGTGGCGCAACTGCTCGACGAAGTCGTGCAGGCCGACCTGACGCTCCCGCTTCAGGCGCTCGGCGGCGAGGATGGCCTGAACTTGGGTCAAACTGGCGGCCACGTCGTGATTGACGATAATGTAGTCGTACTCGGCCCAATGGCTCATCTCGTCGGCCGCCTTGGCCATGCGGCCCTGCACCACCTCTTCGGGGTCCTGGGCGCGGCTGCGCAGCCGGCGTTCCAGCTCGCCGGTCGAGGGCGGCAGGATGAAGATGCGGACCAGGTCATTGGCAGCCTTCTCCGCCAGCTGTTGCGTGCCTTGCCAATCGATGTCGAAGAGCACGTCGTCGCCCGCCTCCAAGGCCTCTTCGACGGCGGCGCGCGGCGTGCCGTAGCTATGGCCGAAGACATGGGCGTGCTCGAGGAACTCGTCGCCCGCGACCATGGCATCGAAGGTCTCCTGGTCGACGAAGTGGTAGTCGACCCCGTCGATCTCGTTCGGCCGCTTGGGCCGCGTGGTGGCGGACACCGAGAGGTCGATGTGATCGTCCGCCGGCAGCAGGTGCCGGGAGATGGTGGTCTTGCCGGCGCCCGAAGGCGAGGACAGCACCAGCATCAGGCCGCGACGGCGGACCGGCCCGAGACTCACGGCGTGAGGCCCAAAATGCCGACCGTCCGCGGGTCGCGTTTCTGCGCCGGATCGTTCGATCTCATGTCCGCTGTTCCGTCACTCGAGGTTCTGAACCTGCTCGCGCAGCTGCTCGACCGCGCGCTTGAGATCGAGGCCGACGCGCGTCAGCTCCACATCGGAGGCCTTGGAGCAGAGGGTGTTGGCCTCCCGGTTGAACTCCTGGCAGAGGAAGTCGAGGCGACGCCCGACCGGGCCGCCGCCGGCGAGGAGCTCTTTCGCTGCTGCCGAATGGGCCTTGAGGCGATCGAGCTCTTCGCGCACGTCGCCGCGTGCGACTAAGAGCGCCGCCTCCTGGGCCAGGCGCTCTTCGGGCAGCGCGGGAACGGCGTCCAGCAGCTCTTCCACCAGCGATTTGAGCCGGGCCTTCAGCGCCTCCGGCTGGGCTTCGGCGGAGGCCGCGGCCTTGGCGGTCAAGTCTTCGATCGTCCGAAGGTGCGTCTCGACCGCCGTCTTGAGATGTTTGCCCTCGGCACGCCGAGACGCGCTCAGGTCCTTGAGGGCCGCGTGCAGGTCCTTGCCCATGGCGGCCAGGCGGGCCTCGGTCTCTTCGCCGGGCTCCTCCTCCTCGGCAACCTCCAGCACGCCCTTTACGCCGAGCAGGCCGTCGAGCCGGGCCGGAGCCAGGGTCTTGCTGTCGGCCTTGGACTCCAGTTCGCCGGCCAGCCGCACGAGCTGGTCCAGGAGATCCCGGTTGACCCGCAGATTGGGGGTCGCCTCGGCCCGGCCGACGGTGAGGGCGATGGTCACGTTGCCGCGCGCGCAGTGCTTGGGCGCGGTCTCGCGGGCCGCCGCCTCCAGCGATTCGTAGCCGTTGGGGATGCGGCACCTGAGGTCGAGGGAGCGGCCGTTGACGCTTTTGATTTCCCAGCTCCAGGTCACCTTGGCGTCGCCCCCCTCTTGGCGAGCGAATCCGGTCATGCTGGAAAGGTGTCGGGACTCGGCCACGGGACAAAAGGCTCGTCAGGTCGTTGAAGCGCGGCCACTTTATAGACTCGGCAGCGGACCGCAACAAGCCGGCGGACCCAATGCCGAACGCTAGGAGCCCCCGATCGCCTCGAGGCGCCCCGGGGTCACATGGCCGGCGTTGCCGGATGGTAGTCGCGGAGCAGGACCGCGCCCTGCGTCACTTCGTCGAGCCGGCGCCAGGCATCGTCCAGGGCCTCGGGTCGAATGCCGGCGCGCGACAGCAGCCGGCGCGCCACGTCATCGGCTTCGATTTCCTGGGCCGGAGAGAACGGCCGCGCCTCGGGCGTGATGCCGGCCGCCAACAAACGGTTGCGGTCCTGCGGCTCCATGGTCGCCATCTGAAGCGCACCCAACCGCTCCACGACCTCCTCGGGGACGGACTGATCGCCGGCGTGCCCGTGCAGGGCATGGCCCAGGACATGGCCGAGCACGGCGGCGAGTTCCGAATCGTCGTCGAAAAACCTGACCAGGCCGTCCGTGACGTAGATCTTTTGCCCGTCGAAGAAGGCGTTGATCTGTTCGCTTCCGGTCAGAATCAGATCGAAATCGCAGTGCGCGCTGGGCGCCATGTCGATGGCCAGCCGCTCCCCGTCGCGACGCAGGTGGAACGTCAGCGGG
>CALJXB010000194.1 GCA_937974415.1 uncultured Kiloniellales bacterium | reverse complement strand
TGACCGCTTTGCGATCCAATAACCGACGTTCGCGTCAACTATCATGGACGACCGTGTTGGGTCGATTCGAGCCCTTGACCTGGTCGAAATCTGAACCCCGCGAATGTCTGGGTTTGGCTAGAAACGGTCCTGACAGCCACTGACAATAAACGTCTGCTCTACCCCCAACAGCCGACATTGAAAATGGGATGTCGGTTTTCGCTCCGACTACGTCTGCTTTCCGCTCAGGAGCGGACGTTTGGCGAGGGTGCTCGGGAGGTCCGCGTTTGACCCGACTCGGACATGAGGGGGTCCGCCCTTCACCCTCTTACACAGATAATTGATGCCTTACGACTGTTTCGTGGCCTAAAGTTTGGGCGCACGAGTCTAGTTTCGACACTGCGTCCAAAAGAGCGTGTTAGGGGGGTAAGATCATGCGCACCGATCACCAATCATCGATAAAGTCTTTTCTTGCCGGAGTCATCGCGTTTTCACTGTGCTCAATTGCCACTGCATACGCACAGGATGCTGTTGTGGTGGACCCGGAGCACTATAAGGTCGAGTTTGAGAACGACGAGGTGCGGGTCCTGCGGGTTACCTACGGTCCCGGGGAAAATTCCATCATGCACGAACATCCCAACTCTGTGGCCGTGTTCCTCACCGATATCCAAGCTCAATTCACCTTCCCCGACGGAAACACTGAGGCAAGAACCCTTAAAGCCGGAGAGGTTCGTTTGACACCAGCGACGAAGCATTTGCCAGAGAATACCAGCGACGCGCCCTTCGAAGTTATCCTGGTGGAGATCAAGTGAAGCCACCTATCGCGGGCGCGGATGAGGCAGCGCATGACATGCGAGTTTTGTCTTCACGACTGGCTTTCATCCGACAACATCGCACGTCGCCTCTTGGCTAGAAACGGTCCTGACGGCCACTGACAAGCAACGCCCGCTCTACCTCCGATAGCCGACATGACCTTTCAGAGGTTTGGGTGGCCTCTTTGTCCCTGGAACGGCAGCATAATTACGGTTTGGGCTGGCATGCTCTTCGACCTTGTCAAGCAAGGGAGATGATCATGTCTACATCATGCAATTCGAACTCAGAAACCGCTGGCCGGCGCCCTTGGAACAGGGGCAAAATCACTGGTGCAAAGCCACCGCTTCAGCCTAAGCATGTCTGGGCCATCCGAACCCAGCTGCAGCTAGAGGGTCGGATACGTGATCTGGCGCTTTTCAACCTCGCCGTGGACAGCAAGCTCAGAGGATGCGATGTCGTCCGCCTCAAGGTCGAGGATGTTGCGCCACACGGCTACGCGATCGACAGGGCCACGGTTCGGCAGAGAAAGACCGGCCGGCCAGTTAAGTTCGAGATCACCGAGCAGACCCGACAGGCGGTCGACGTTTACCTCGCAAGCCAACGTAAGAAGCCCGGTGATTATCTTTTCACCGGCCGCCGCGGTCCCGGTCGCAATCTGACGACACGACAATATGCCCGGCTCTTGTCAACTTGGATCTCCGGAATCGGCCTCGATCCATCCATGTTCGGCACTCATTCGATCCGCCGCACGAAGGCCACTTTGATTTACAAGCGAACAGGTAACCTCCGTGCGGTGCAGCTGCTGCTCGGCCACACCAAGATCGACAGCACCGTCCGCTATCTCGGGGTCGAAGTTGATGACGCCCTGGCAATCGCCGAGCAAACCGATATCTGAAAATCAGGGCAGAGCCTAGCGCTCTGCCCCTTATTCCTTCGATCTTTGGGGATGCCTAGGTCTCCTATGAGACCAACTCCGGACATTGGATTCGGCACGTCTGCTTTTCCGGAATAAATGTCCGCAAATGACTCAGCTTCTGTCGTTGCCGCAGCATCGATCTCAGGGGGAAAAATGACCCGAAACTGCCTTTAGCCTGGGCTTGAGCCGGGACTCCTATTCTTCCGGCCTGTCGAGTAAAATGCATGAGGACATCCACCGGAGGCCAACATGGCCGAGGATAGCCTCAATCGTCGACTTGCTGCCATTCTCATGGCCGACGTGGTGGGGTACAGCCAGCTCATGGAGGCGGACGAGGCAGGAACCCTGCGGGCGGTGAAACAGCATCGCGGCGAGGTGATCGAGCCCGCTATCGCGACCAACAAGGGCCGCGTGGTGAAGCTGATGGGAGACGGCACACTAGCAGAGTTTGCCAGCGTCCTCGACGCTGTGAACTGCGCAACGGAGATTCAGCAGCAAACCTCCGCGCGCAATGCAGACTCGGCATCGGATCACCGCATCGAGCTGCGGATCGGCATCAATCTGGGTGATGTGATTGTCGATGGAGAGGATATTTACGGCGAGGGTGTCAATGTGGCCGCGCGCCTGGAGAGTTTGGCCGAACCCGGCGGCATCTGCCTATCCGGTTCGGTGCACGATGCCATTGGCAACAAGCTGTCACTGCGCTGTGAGTTTCTCGGTGAACAGCAGGTAAAAAATCTGGTAAAGCCAGTGCGCAGCTATCGGGTTCTTGGAGATCAGCGGGACCCCAGCCCGCCGCCGCAAGGCAGCGGAACCAACCCGATCGCCGCCTTTAGACCGGCAAGCGAACCCACCCTCGCGGTCAAGCCCTTCGAGCCGCTTGGTAGCGACCCTGAAAGCAACGAGTTCGCCAACAGCCTGAGTAATGGCATCCTAGCCGCGCTGGGCCGCTTGCCCGGTCTGACCCTCATCCAAGACGAGTCGCCCTCTCTGCAGCGCTCGAAGCATATGTCGCCACAGGAACTGGGACAGCGCTTTGCTGTGCGCTACTTGCTCAACGGTCAGGTGCGCAAGCTGGGCCCCAGAATCCGTGTGAATGCGGAGCTTCTGGAGGTCTCGACTGGCCGCTATCTCTGGACCGACAAACTCGACCGCGAGCTGCGCGACCTCGGCGACTTCTTCGCCATTCAGGATGAGATCACCGAAGAGATCGTGACCGCCTTGGACATCAAGCTGCTGAGCGGCGAAACCGCACGTATCACGCGGAAGGTCTTAAAGAGCCCAGCGGCGCATGAAAATCTCTATCACGGCGAGCGTATGTTGTGGAAGGCGGTCAACAAGCTGGAGCTGCGCGAAGCTCAGCGGCTGCTGGAAGAGATCGTTAGGCTTGAGCCTACAGTTTCCATCGGCTACGCAGAGGCGGCGCTGGCGCACTGGGTTGCTGCTGTCTTTGAGATGAGCGACGATCCTGAACAGTCGCTGAAAAAGGCGGTGGAGCTGGCGCGTAAAGCCATCGAATTGGACGATGTGACCGGCTATCCGCGCGTTATCCTGGCACAAGTGCATCTGCAGAATCGGGAATTTGACGAGGCTAAGGCTGAAGCCGATCATGCGGTGTCCGACCGCCCCAGCTGCCCAGCCTCTTTCGCTATAAAGGCGGGTGTCCTTAACTACCTTGGACACGCCGACGACGCCATCGAGCACGCGCAGCACGCCTTTCGCCTGAGCCCGGTTCACCCGCTGTACTTTCCCGCCGTCCTCGCCAGCTCCTACTACGGCGCCGAGCGCTATGGGGAGGCGATAACTGCGGCAAGGGACGCGATCCAGCTCGACCCGAATAAGCCCGAGCCCTACGTGATTCTAGCCGCCTGCGCGGTGGCTCTGGGGGATGTTGAGGAGGCTCAGCAGGCTGTTCGGAAGGTATTGGCGTTGAAGCCGGAGTTTAGCCTGGCAGCCTTTGCAAAATCGCAGCCCTATAAAGATCCAAAGCACTTAGAGCGTTTGCTGGACCAGCTGAGAACAGCTGGGCTCGAATAACTGTATCGTAGGTGATCTGGGCAAGCCCTCAATGTCTCTTCTTGGCTATTCCTTGCCCTTCCAGCCTGGGTCCCAGAACGGCTGCTTTCGAGCGGTCTTCGGACGGTGGGGCCGCGAACGGCTCAGTTGGCGCCGGAATGACAGCTAAGCGCTCAAGAACAGACGCTCGCATTGAGCTGCGTGATAGGCAGGAGATGACCCGAAGCCGCCCTTGGAACCGGCTTGCCGGTCAATTGCTCTTCATCAAGACTTTGCCGTATTTCGAGTGGTCGTGATAGATGAGCACCGCGGAGATATCCTTCTTCTCGATCATGGCGACCACCCCAACCCCTTGGGCAAGGAAGCGGTACTGCGTGTCCTCGACGGAGGCCGGCCCAACCTTGCCGTTGTAATCCGATCTGATGAGGGCTGCTTTGTAGGTTCCGGCCGGCACCGTCACTTCAAAGGCCCCGACATAGCTGTATGTCAGATCGAGGGAGCCGCTATGGGTGACATCCTTTGGGTCGCTGAGATCGTAGACTTTGACGTCGACCTTGAACTTCTTGCTGTCGCCCGGCTTCAGGCCGCCGACATAGATCGGCTCGGGCGGCGAAAAGCGTGAGATGACCCCTTGTTTGGCATCCTGCTCGCTCACCACCGAGATGCCGCCATCCTTGGAGCGAATCAGGAAGTCGACCTGATCCTTGCCGTTCTGGTAACGCCCGGTCGCACCGGACTCGTCCTTCTTCATTGTCTTGAAGCTCTGCTCCTGGGTCTTGCCCTTGTTTTCGCCGCTCGTGAACCGAAAGGTCCAACGGCCGGGCTCGAAGGGAAAGAACTTGGCCGTGTCGGCGATTGGATCCCCCGCCACCGCCTTGCCCACAACACCTTCGCCCAAGAAATTCTCGATCTCGGCGCGCTCGGCTTTTGAAAGTTCTATTGGTTTGGCGTCGCTATCTTGGGCGAATGTTGGGCCGCCAATTAGGGCCATCGCTAGGCCAATCACAAAAACGGCGCAGAGACCTCTCATGCCTCGTCCTCCTCCGTGTCATCTCGGTTCCCGCAGTATTATCCGCGGACATGTTATGTGCCAGAGTCTCTTTGAGATTGCAGAGAGGTTAACGACCGCTCCTTGGCTAGGAACGGTCCTGACAGCCTCCGAAAAGCAACGTCTGGTCTTCCCCCAACAGCTGGCATCGAAATTGGGATGTCGGCTTTGGCTCAGGTCACGACAGCTCACCCTGCAAGAGCAGGCGGCAACGAAGGGCGCGATTTTCGTCCGAGATGCGATCACGAAGCGAAAGAGACTGGCCGGCTTCGATTTAGTCGCCTTTTGACCCAGAGCGCTAATGTCGCAGGACACCGGCGGCGGCATTGGCTTTGCCCACCGGTGTTTCTATTCTGGGTGCGGGAGGACCTGAGACCCCGATGCTCGACGCGCCCCGCTTCATCGGCAGCGAGATCTACCGCCGCTCGCGCTACGGCACCGGCCATCCCCTGGCAATCCCCCGGGTCTCCACGGTGATCGATCTCTCACGCGCGCTCGGCTGGCTGCCGAACGATCAGTATCTCGACAGTCCCGTGGCGAGGCCCGATGAACTCGCCCGCTTTCACGACCGCGACTACATCGCCGCCCTGGTGGCGGCCGAGTCCGCCCAGAGCGTCAGCCGCGAGCGGCGCCGGCGCTACAACATCGGCTGCAACGGCAACCCAATGTTTCCGGAGATTTTTCGCCGGCCGGCGACCGCCTGCGGCGGCTCCCTGCTCGGCGCCGCGCTGATCCGCGACGGCGGGACGGTTTACAATCCGGCCGGCGGCACCCATCACGGCCGGCCCGACCGGGCGAGCGGATTCTGCTACTTCAACGACCCGGCGCTGGCCATCCTGCGGCTGCTTGACGAGGGCGTGGGCCGCATCTTCTATCTCGACGTCGACGCCCATCACGGCGACGGGGTCCAGGCGGCCTTCGCGGAAGATCCCAGGGTCCTGACCGTTTCAATCCACGAGTCCGGCCGTTGGCCCATGACGACTCTTGGAGGGGCGGACGGCGACAAGGCCGGCATCGGGTGCGGCGCAGGGACTGTGTGCGACCGGGCCGGCGGCGCGGCCCGCAACCTGCCGGTGCCGCCCGGCTTCCACGACGACGAGATGGCCTTCCTCTTGGACGAGGCGGTCTTGCCGCTGGCCCATGCCTTCGCGCCGGAGGCGGTGGTGCTGCAAGGCGGTGCCGATGCCTTGGACGACGACCCCCAGAGCAAGCTGGCGCTGACCAACCGCGCCTTGTGGCGCGTCGTCGCGGCGGTCCGGCACCTGGCGCCGCGGCTTCTGGTGTTGGGCGGCGGCGGCTACAATCCCTGGTCAGTGGCCCGCTGCTGGACCGGTGTCTGGGGCCTGCTGAACGGCCGCGAGATGCCGGAGCGGCTACTGCCCGAGGCCGAGGCCGTCCTGCGCGCGCTCCATTGGCGCCACAGCAAGGGGCGGAATCCGCCGGAGCACTGGTTCACCAGCCTTGCCGATCCGACAAGCCGCCAGCCGGTCCGCCCCGAGGTGCGCCGCGTGGCGGCCCTGGTTTTGCAGGACTAGAGCGCCATGAACTCACGGTTTGGCCACATGCGCGGCGTATTATTTGCCCTGGTCCTCGGCTGGTTGGCGGTCGGCGCGGGCCCGGCAGAGGCTCAGCAGGGCTTGGCCACTTTCGAGCGCGACGGCTTGATCCTGCACACGGCCGAGGGCGCGGAGCTGGCGTTCGACATCGAGCTCGCCGCCAGCCCCCAGCAGCAGTCCCAGGGCCTGATGTACCGCCAGAATCTGGCCGCCGACGCCGGCATGCTCTTCCTCTATCGCCCGGCGCGCGAGGTTTCCATGTGGATGAAGAACACCCTGATCCCGCTCGACATGCTGTTCATCGCCGAGGACGGGATCGTCGTGAAGATCGCCGAGCGGACGGTGCCCTTGTCGCTCACGACGATTTCCTCGGGCGAGCGGGTGCGCGCCGTGCTCGAGATCAATGGGGGGATGGCAAGTCGTTTAGGGATTCGGCCGGGCGATCGGGTCGTCCACCCGGCTTTCGAAGAGCAACCTTAGTCAGGCCTAACCTGCGTCGTCTGGCGGCAAAGGGGGCTGCTCAGGCCTCCGGTTCCAGGGCGAGCTGTCCCTCGAACATGCGCCAGCCTTCGCCGGCCGCGACCAGGCAGGACATGCCCTTGGGCGAGGTGATGATGATCGACCAGGTCTCGCCGTCGCCGGTCGAAAGGACCTCCACGAGCCCGCCGTTGTTGGCAACGCCCACGGCGATCGGCGCTTCGGAATACTTCTCCGAGAGCAAATCCAGCACGGTCTCCCGAGTATTGCACTGCGGCGCGGCGAGCGCCGAGGCAGACACCAGGACGAGAGCGGAGCCGAACACCAGGGACTTCAACATTACGGGCCTCACGGGGTCTGTGGCCTCGACGGCGTGCCGAGGCCGAGAAACCAAGTTTCCCATGGGGGCATGAAGAGGAGCTTAAGAATGGCTTGAAGTTTCGTTAACCACGTTAGGTCGCAGGCCGCCTAGCGCTTTTTCAGAATCACGTTCTCTTGATGCCTGGATCGAAGTCTCACCGTTTTCGCGCCAAGGTGATGCCGTCACTGACCGGAAGCAGCGACAGGCTGATCCGTTGATCGTCGTGCAGCTTGGCGTTGAGGGCACGTAGGGCAGAGGTGTCGGCGTCCTGGCGCTCCGGATCGGCGACGGCGCCGCTCCACAGCACGTTGTCGATCACCATGAGGCCGCCTTGGCGCAACAGCGCCAGCGCGCCCTCGTAGTAGGCGTCGTAGTTGACCTTGTCGGCGTCGATGAAGGCGAAGTCGAAGGTCTCGCCGCCGCCCTCGGCGAGCAGGGCCTCCAGGGTGTCGACGGCCGGCCCGAGGCGCAGCTCGATCTTGTCCGCCACGCCGGCCTCGGCCCAATAGCGCCGGGCGACGGCCGTCGTGTCCTCGTTGACGTCGCAGGCGACGATGCGGCCGTCCGCCGGCAGGGCGAGCGCCACCGCAAGCGCGCTGTAGCCGGTGAAGGTACCCACTTCGAGCACCCGGCGAGCGCCGATCAGCTCCGCCAATAGCGCCATGAACTGGCCCTGTTCGGGGGAAATCTGCATGACCGCGAGAGGCATCTCTGCGGTTTCTTCGCGCAGGCGGGCCAAGAGCGGCGGCTCGCGCAAGGACACCCCCAGCAGATAGTCGTAGAGGTCGTCGCTCAAGGTGAGGGTTTGCCGGGACATGGCGTGACTAACTCCAGGGAAATGGCGCCGCAGAACCTCTTGTGTTTACGGCGTTGCGCGGGGTCTGCCAAGCGTCTTGCGCGACGGCGTCAAGCCGAGAGGGAGCCGTTGTCGCGGCGCTCCGCGAGCCTTCGCTGAGCCTCGGCCGGGCCGGTTTTCTCGAACAGGCCCATGGCGCCGGCCACCACCTCCGGGTCGGCCACGGCGCGGCCTTGACCTTGCAGTAGATAGAGGGCGGCAAAGGTCAGGCGGTCGAGATCGGCGGCGCGGCAGGCCAGGGCCAGCAATTCGCCGCTCGGGTCCTCGAGAAGGTCCTTCAGCCCGGGCGACGAGACGCCCGAAAGCTGGGAGAATTGAGCGTCGGCCGAGGCCCAGTCTTGGCGTCTGACGGCCTCGACGATGGTGGCAGAGGTCACGGTCGCCGCTGGAGTGGGGCGGTCTGTCGCCGGCCGTGGAACGGGCCGCACGGCAGGGACGTTCTCGACTGGGATGTCCTCGACGGGGGCCCGGACCCGGACAGGCCGCGGCGCGGCCGGCGGCTCGACGGCGGCTGCCGGACGCGGCTCTGGGGCGGTCTTTGGCCGGGCTTCGCTCGCTCTCCGGCTCGCACTCTGAGTCTCCTGGCCGACCGGCGCGCGGCCCGCTTGGCGGCGGCGCGAAACAGCCAGCAGAGCCGCCAGGCCGCCGGCCAGGAGCAAAGCCGCGAGGACCGGCGCCAGCCAGTCCGCGCGCCAAGTCGAAGCGCGGGATGGGGGCGAGGCGGTCGCGGATTGGGCCGACGCTTGGCTCTTTTGGCGCAGCGCGCGCAGCTCGTCGCGCAAACTCGCCAGCTCCGCCTCGCGGTCGGCCAGGTCCTGCCGCGCCGCGGCGGCGGTCTCCTGGGCGGCCGCGGCAGCGGCCTCGGCCTGAGCGGCGCGGGCGGACTCGGTCCGGGCCTCTTCCTGGGCGGCGGTCACGGCCGCCTTGGCGCTGTCGGCCTCGCCGACGGCGCCCTGCAAGGCCGCGATTTGACGTTCCAGCCGGCCGAGCTCCGCCCCGGCCTCCGTCAGGGCCGATGCCTGGCTAGCAGCCTGCGCCTCGACGCGGCCGAGGTCGGCGTCCCGTGCCGCCAGTTGCTCTTGC
>CALJXB010000193.1 GCA_937974415.1 uncultured Kiloniellales bacterium | reverse complement strand
CAGCACCGCCGCCAGGCGTTCGGCGAGCGCGCGCAGATGCTGGGCCGGCACCACCAGCAGCAGCATCTCGCTGCGCGCGGCCTCGGCCAGCTCGCTGGTGGCGCGGATTCCCGGATCGAGGGGCACGCCCGGCAGATAGCGTGGGTTTTCGTGGCCGGCGTTGATCGCGTCGATCAGGCCCCGATCGCGGGCCCAGAGCACCACCTCGTGATCGCCCTGGCACATCGCCTGGGCAAGGGCGGTCCCCCAAGACCCGCCGCCGAGCACCGCCACCCGGGTCATCGGCTTGGCCTCGTGCGGCCAAACCTCCCGCCGGCTCGCCGGTCTCGGGTCGATGCGGCGACTCGCGGGCGCATCTAGAGGCTCAAATTGAAGGCAATCGAGATGCGCATTCTCTCGCCATTGTAGGGACGCACCGCGTGCTGGAGCCAGCTCGGGAAGAGGAGGATCATGCCGCTGTGGGGCTGCAACGTGTAAGACGCGCCGAGCGACGTCCCGCTGGGTCCGGCGAAGGTCAGCATGGGCGCGTACATGGCCGGCGCCACGCCGCGCGGATCCTGCACTTCGAAGGCGCCGCCCAGCGAGGGGTCTTCGCCGCAGCCGCCGTCGTCCACATAATAGCAGCCGGACCAGAAGGCGCCCGGATGGGTGTGAAACTCGTTGGCCGCCCCGCTGCGGTTGATGTTGGCCCAGCAATTGATCTTCCAGCGGACCTTCACGGGCTTGCCCTCGCGGCTCACCGTCATGCGGTCGGCCAGGCTGCGCGCCGCCTGCAGAACCTTCTTCAGGGCCGGCCCGCCCCAATCCTGCATATCCCAGGTGGATTGCCAGCCGCCGAGGTTCGAGTGCTGGGTGCCGGGGTCGCCCTCGGCGCGCTCCAGGATGGTCCCGCTCAGCGCCTCGTTGATCTCGTCCGCCGCGGGCACCTCGGCCATCACCACGGGCGTCGAAAACAACTTCAGGACGTCGGCCTTGAGCTCGGTTTTGGTCACGCCGCGTTTTCTCCTTCCGTCAGCGCCTCCAGCGGCCAGCGCGGCCGCGGCGCGAAGTCGAAGCCGTCCGTAAGCCCCAGGGCAAGCCGCTCGAGGCCCGCCCAGGCGATCATCGCCGCGTTATCGGTGCATAGCCAGGACGGCGGCGCGATCATTTGCGTCCCGGCGGCTTCGGCGGCCTCGGCAAGGCGCGCCCTCAAGGCCTGGTTGGCGGCAACCCCGCCGGCCACCACAAGGGGACCGCCGGCGCCGCTCGACCGGAACCGCTCGAGCGCGTTGGCGCAGCGATCGGCCAGGACCTCGGCGACCGCGGCCTGGAACGAGGCGGCCAGATCGGCCGCGTCCTGGCGGTCGAGCGCTTCGCCACCGCCGTCGCAGAGCGCCGCCGCCTTGTGGCGCACCGCGGTCTTGAGGCCGGAAAACGAGAAGTCCGCCCCCGGGCGGCCCAGCATGGGGCGCGGCAGCGCGAAGCGCGCCGGATCGCCTTCAGCCGCCGCCCGTTCCACCGCCGGGCCGCCTGGATAGCCGAGTCCGAGCAGCTTCGCCGTCTTGTCGAAGGCCTCGCCCACCGCGTCGTCGACGGTGGTGCCGTAGCGCTCGTAGCGGCCGACACCGCGGACCGCCAAAAGCTGGCAATGGCCGCCGGAGATCAGTAGCAGCAGATAGGGAAACTCCAAGGGCGCCGTCAGGCGGGCGCTGAGGGCATGGCCCTCCAGGTGGTTGACCGCCAGGAAGGGCTTGGCGCTGGCCGCGGCGATCGCCTTGGCCGTCATGACGCCGACGAAGACGCCGCCGATCAGGCCCGGCCCGCCGGTGGCGGCGACCCCATCGAGATCGGCGCAAGCGACCCCGGCTTCCTCCAGGGCCCGCCCGACCAAGCCGTCCAGGTGATCGAGGTGGCTCCGTGCTGCGATTTCTGGCACCACGCCGCCATAGGGCCGGTGCTCGTCCAGTTGCGAGAGCACCAGGTTGGAACGGATACGGCGCCCGCTGTCGACCACGGCCGCAGCGGTCTCGTCGCAGGAGGTCTCGATGCCCAGCATGATCCTGAGGGGTTCGCTCATGGACCAGAGCCTAGCGCTGCGCCGCAGCCCTGACCAGGGAGCGGCGCCGGACTCTCGGGCCTTTCCTCGGGCGTTGACGCGGCCTAAACAAGATCCCATGACAACAAAGGCCATGACCCAGCCTCTCCTGCGCATCGGCACCCGAGGCAGCCCTCTGGCCCTGGCCCAGGCGCGGGAGACCCGCGACCGCCTGGCCGCCGCCGATCCGGACCTGGCGGCGCCGGGGGCCTGCGAGATCGTCGTCATCAGGACCACCGGCGACAGCGTGCGCGACCGGGCGCTCGCCGAGGTCGGCGGCAAGGGCCTCTTCACCAAAGAGATCGAGGCGGCCCTCGCGGAGGTGCGGATCGATCTCGCCGTCCACTCCATGAAGGACGTGCCGACCTGGCTGCCCGACGGCCTCGAGATTGCCGCGGTGCTGCCGCGCGAGGACCCGCGTGACGCTTTCTTGTCGCCGCACGGCCGGCGCATCGCCGATCTGCCCCAAGGCGCAGTCTTCGGCACGGCGAGCCTGCGGCGTCAGGCCCAGGTGCTGGCGCTGCGCCCGGACCTGACGTGCGTGCTGCTGCGCGGCAACGTGGACACGCGGCTCAAAAAACTGGCAGCCGGCGAAGTCGACGCCACCATGCTGGCGGTGGCCGGCCTCAAGCGCCTGGCTCGGGACGGGGAAGCGCACGCGGCGCTCGATCCGGACGAGATCCTGCCGGCGGTCGGCCAGGGCGCCATCGGCCTCGAGGTGCGCAGCGACGACCGGCGTACGCGGGACTTGGTGAGCCTGGTCGACGACCCGGCCTCGGCGTGCCAGATCGCCGCGGAGCGGGCGTGTCTGGCGGTGCTCGACGGCTCCTGCCGCACCCCGATCGGCGTCCTGGCCGAACCGACGCCGGACTCCCCAGGCCTGCGCCTGCGGGCCCTGGTGGCCGAACCCGACGGCAGCCAGGTCTACCGCAGCGAAGCCGCAGGGCCGGCGCGCGAACCGGCCGAGGCCGAGGCCCTGGGGCACGCCGTCGGCGGTGAGCTGCGCCGGCTGGCCGGCGAGGCGTTTTTCGAGGCCCTCGCGGACAGCTTCGGCGCTGACACACCATGAGGGTGCTGGTCACCCGCCCCAAGGCGGATGCCGCGCCGCTTGCGGCAGAACTCGCCGCCCGCGGCCACACGGCGATGATCGAGCCCCTGCTCACCATCGTCGCCAAACCGGACGCCGTGGTCGATCTCTCGGACGTTCAGGCGCTCGCACTGACCAGCGCCAACGGTGCCCGGGTGCTCGCCGAGCGTACCACGCGCCGGGACCTGCCGGTCTTCGCCGTCGGCGACGCCACGGCGGCGGCGGCGCGGACGGCCGGCTTCACTGCGGTCGAGAGCGCCGGCGGCGATGTAGTTGGCCTAGCGGATCTAATCGCCGCTCGGCTGGACCCCGGGGCTGGGGCGATCTTTCACCCGGCGGCACGCCACCTGGCGGGCGACCTGCAAGGCAGTCTCGAGGCCAAGGGCTTCGCCGTTCGGCGCGTCGTTCTTTATGAATCCGAGCCGAGTCCGGCGCTTTCCGAGGCCGCCGAAGCGGCGCTCCGGGACGGCAGAATCGACGTAGTCCTTTTTTTCTCTCCACGAACGGGTAAAACCTTTGTTAGGCTGCTTACCGAGAGCCGTTTGGCGGCTGTCTGCAACCGCGTGTACGCGGTCTGTTTGAGCGATGCAGTGGCCGAGAATATCAAGCGGCTCCCATGGCGCGCCATATATGTCGCGGCGCAGCCGACGCAAGCAGCGTTGTTGGACGGTTTGGCGGCTCTCGACGAGCTGACAGAGTGATGTGGCGGACCGATGGGGACGGGAGGAGGCAATGGGGGACGATACTCTTGCGGCCGGCAACGGCCCGGACGACACAAGCAAGCCAGCGAACGGCGGTGATGAGACACCTCCGGCCGTCAGGGTGATCGGCGCCTTTGGCGGCATCCGCCCCATGGCCAACAAGCTGAACGTACCGGTCAGTACGGTACAGGGCTGGAAAGAACGCGGGGTGATCCCGGAGACCCGGCACGACGAGATCCGCGCCGCCGCCCAGGAGCATGAGGTGGCGCTCGATGACGTGGTCCTCGACGCCAGCGCGGAAGCGCCTCCGGAACCGCCGGCCGAGGCACCGGCGGAAGCTGAAGCGGAGGCCTCGACCGAAGCCGCGAGCGAGGCGGATGCACCCGTGGATGCTCCCGGCGCCGCGCCCTGGGCGCGGCCAGAGAAGCGCGACGACGATGGGTCCGCGGAAGAGCCATCCATCGAACCGTCCATAGCGGCCGCCCAGGGGTCGGCGGCGTCGAGCGGGGGCGGCCGCTCCGGTTGGATTCCGGGTTTCGTCCTCGGCGCCGTGGTCTTCGCGGTCGGGGCCGGCGGCGCCGTCCTGACCAAGGACATCTGGGCGCCGGCCGGGGAAACGGCCGGGAGCGCG
>CALJXB010000192.1 GCA_937974415.1 uncultured Kiloniellales bacterium | reverse complement strand
CTGATGCAGCCGTCGATGCCTTTGAGGGACCCGGGGGCGAACCTCGATTTAGGGCCTCTGCGATGGGCCTGTTCGTCATAACCCAAGTAGTTCAGGTGAACGACCGGCAGGCCTCGAGACACATCCAGCTCGGCCCCGATGGTAATCAATTCGCGCAGCAAGATGGAAATCACGACTCGCGTCGGAACGAACTTGAGCTCTTTAACAAGGTTGCGGCCGTCGATGAGGCCGCGGGCCATGTCCGCGACGGCGATCACGACCTCCACGACCAACAAGACTATGGTGCGGAGGGCGCTTGCGGCATTGCTCAACACAAGGAATGCAAGGGCCAGGGGATTGGCGGCCTTGAGGACGGAGTCCCAACCCAGCGACGCGGGGCAAAAGTGCGACTCGGCGGCACCGCCCGTGAAGATATTGGAATAGGAGCTACCGCCTTTGAGCAGGGGCTCGCCCTGTTCCGCGAGTGCGCGCTCCACGCCGGCGGCCGAATCGGGATCGAACATGCGCCGGATCTCTCCAGTTTGGCGATCCTGGAAACTGAAAGCGGGCACCACCCCTTTTACACCGTAAAACAGCTCCCCCTGGACGGCTGGTGTGCTCGACGGCATGCCGGAGTAGTGGCGATGCAGGCAATACCTTTCCTTCTCGCGCAACCGTGCCAGGAAGGGCATTCGGCCGGCGAGATACGCACTCTCCAGCTGACGATGGGACAAGCCGTCGATCTGGATCATGACCAGGCCGGGAGCCGTGGCAGTTCCCTTGGAAACCGGCAGTCGTAGGAGGCGAACCGCCCACTCGCCCCGGCTAAGCCATCGACGCAGGGTGCGAAAGAACAGCTCGATGCGATAAATCATGCCGGGGTGTCGGCCCCCTCTTCGTCTGACGTCAAGGCTGCCCCGGCGGCCCCTGCCATCCCCATGAGCAGGTCCCACTCGGCGTTGATCAGGTGCAGGATTCCGCTCAAGGACGTGTCGTCTCCGACGGAACTGGAAACGCCTCGCTCGACCATTGTCTCGTATATGGACAAGGCCTTGCGTGCCGTGGTCTCCAACGAGACCTTTTCCGCCAACGCTCTGGCGGTCTGTCTCAGTTTGTGCCGCTGCGTGGGTGTCATCTCTGCCAGCCACCGAAACGCCGACGTGAATGCCTCGACGGTTTCGTTATCGAGCAAACGGCCATTTTCGCCATCGACCACAACCTCCCTCACGCCGGGCGCGTTCAGGGCCACCACAGGCACACCGGCCGCGTTGGCCTCGGTCAAGACTATGCCCTGTGTCTCGCTCTTGGACGCGAAGGCGAAGAGGTCCATTGCCTGATAGGCACTGGCCAGAATGGGATGGGAGAGTACACCGGTCTCGAATAAACGGTCCGTCAGCCCCGCCTTTTGAAATGCGCGCCGAAGAGGCGTCTCGGAGGGCCCCCACCCGACCAGCAGGAAGCACGCACGTGAATTCTCTCTCAGGAACGTCACGACCGCATCCGTCAGGAATTCGAGATTCTTCTCGGGCGCCAGCCGCCCGACGTGACCGACAACAAAGGCCTCCTTGGGTATTCCCATCACCGAACGAAAACCGACACCGTCACCTCTGGACATGAGATCCATCGAAACCCCGGTCGGGACCACGTCGATCGGAGTCACGACCTGGCGCCGGCGCAACACCGAGGCGATGCTCTCGCTGGGCGCGAAGACATGATCGCAGAGGTTGGCGTAACGAGTCGAAAGGGAGATGACGAACCGCTTGAGTGTCTTGGAATCGCCGGGAACGTAATGGGTATACTGCTCATACATCGTATGGTGCGTGAAAACGATGGGAATCGAAATTTTCCGTGCCAGCCGCAAGGCGGTGGAGCCAATGAGGAACGGGTGATGGGAGTGCACGATATCCGGCCTAAAAGCCTCAACCGCGGAGTGGAGATGACTGGGTATCGGTAGTACGACAGAGAAGTCGCTGCCGTTGAAGTTTTGGATGGCCGGGATGCGGACCACATCCGTTTCCTCGCCCGGAATGTTGTCGAACTCGGGGGCGACCACCATGACGCGATGGCCCAGTTTTCGGAACGAAACCGTGAAAGCTTCGACCGAACGGGCAACACCACCGACATGCGGCGTGAAAGTGTTGGTCATCATGAGGATACGCATGCGACCTGCTCATATGTAACATTGATCGATGTTTGGCCCGGTTCGGCGATGACGGGATCGTGGCCCGGCAGGCGCACCTCTATCATTGGTTCCGACTGGCGCCAGGTTCCTTCCCAAGACACCGAGACCTTGTTGCCCGACGGTTCGATCTTGAGGGACAGCGGCCCCCAAGGGGTCGGCGTGGGGCCCAAGGATAAGGCCTCCGGGCCCCTCAACCACGCAGGCCGAATGCCTGAGGCCAAAATCAAGCGATCATCTTCCTCTCGTACAAAGCAGTTCCGCACCATGAGAACCCACTCTGCCGCCGCCCAGACATGCTGGCCGTCCCCCATACACCCGCCACCCGTGCGCGGATGAATGGCCTCCGGCCATTGGCCCGTGGGCGTGGCCAGCGCCGCGACGCGGTCCATCAAATCATGGAACCGCGGATCCCCGGCGCGAAGAAGCACCTGGGCGACGTGTAGAGTGAGATAAGGGTTGATGCCGGAATGAACTACGTCGTGGAAGAACCCGCCTTGAATAAAAGAAGCGCCAAGCAGGAATTCGACAGTTGCGGTCAAGCGCGGATCATCCGCCGCAAAGATGCGCAAAGGATAGCCGGCGGCCAGCGAGCCGATCGCGCCGGCATCGACCCGCCGGTAGGGCGACGCTGGCATGGCCGGTTGGTCTAGTCTCTCCGCCACCCTTTCCAGGCTGCGGGTGATCGCACGCTCCAAGTCCTCGGCGTCCCGCTCGAACTCCTCGGCTGCGTCTGGCTCGTCCATTAGTCGCTCGAGATAAGCCGCGGCCCGCAGGCCGGCCACGCCCCAAAAATCGTCCCAGTAGTAGTAGTCGTTCGGTCCCAGATGCTCCGCGCTGAAACCCGCCGGCAAGAGGCCGGCGTGGAGTGCGTCCGGTGCCCCGGCCACGCGCTTGCGGGAGATCCATTTGGCGCCCCGCCTGATCGCCCGCCGCCAATCCGTTTTCGATTTGCGTCCCGTCAGCTCGCAGAACCGCCGCAAAATCCATAGCGCCTCGCCATTGGAGTCCCACTCGCCGTCTTGGGAATGGAAGTAACCCGCCAGGGTTTGGCGCTGTGGGAAACGATCCAGGGCCTGTTCGACCCGATCGGACAGACCGGCGCAGAGCAGAGCGTGCAGGATGAAGGCCGCGTCCCGAAACCAAAAGCGCTTGTAGGTGTAAGGACCCGGGTAGACCTCACCGGGCGTGTGAAGAACGAGCGTCCGTAGCGCCTTGTCGTAGAGGTCGACATAGTCTTGGTCCGGCATCCGGACCCGGCAATGATCATTCAGGCTGGAACGCCATAAGGCGACCGCGGTGTCTTTTGGCTGCGCCGCCTCCGACAAACGGACGTCAGCGAAAATTTGCCGGGGCTGATTCGGCTCCAGCCGGAAAAGCGCGGCGGCCGTCACCATGCCCACGTCGCACTCGCCGTCCGATTGATCCTCGCGGTCCCGCAGATGGATGTAGACATCGCCCGAACGGTAGTTCGATATGTGGTGGCGATCGGCCGGCTCGCTGAACACCACACACGCCTCATCATCAATCGACCAGCTCTTATCATCGGATGCAAGAACGACGCGGTGTATCAGGCTGACTCCTTCCGGGTTATAGGGACGCAGCGCCAGGACCGCCCAGGCGTCGCCGTCGGATTTGAAGTCGAAGGTGACCCGGCATCGTGGCCCATGCGGCCCGGGTAGGACCTCGGCGTGGCTCTCCAAGCGCAGGCCGTCGCACACAACCTCGGTCGCGACCGACAAGCCCTCCTCATGATCGAGCGCTTGGCTCGCGCCCGAGGCCCGACTCGGCAGCAGGACACCGCCCTCGTCGGCGATGATCCAACCGTCGAGCGACCAGCCGTCATGAAGAGGCGTCACCAGACCCCTCGGGTCCACGATGGGCAGTTCATCGCAGTCCGGCAAACCGACGGCCGTCCAGTTCCGATGGGTAAGGTTGATATGGGTGATGGAGAAGGCGCGGGGAATAAAGGCGTCATCACGCGGATCGAACTGCCGTTCCACCCAATAGGGCCATACCCAGTCTAAGTTGTGCTGGATGACCCGACTGTTGATCAGCCCGCGGGCGTGAAGGATAGCACCCGCCCGCAACAGTTCGATTGGCTCGGCAACCTCGGAGGGTTGACCGAAGCGATGGAGATGTGACAGGAGCGCAATCGGGTCGACAAATCCGTGCGCGCCGGCGAAGCGCCGGATGATAAACCTCCAGGGAAACCACTTTGAACCGATCAAAAGCTCACTCCAGGAAACCAACGCGCAATAGCGATCCACTGTGGCGCGCATCGCCAGACCAGCATCGCCCAACGCCAGCGCCCATGATTTAGGTCAAGCCGGCGGCGGTCAATCGCAGCTTTCGGGCGCCTTGGCACCGGCCCCCATGAGCTTCGAGAGCGTCTGCCACAGGCCATCGGCAAGACGCACATCCTCTACGTCGCCGCTGCCGCAGGCGATCAGGTCAGCCCGGGCGATGGGTTCGCCGAACTGCACGGACAGAGGCCGCAGTCGCGGAAAACGCTTTCCCCGCGGCCAGGCCTCGCAGGTACCCGCAATATGAACCGGCACGACGAGCCAGTCCGGCTCTTGAACCAAACGGCCGATCCCGGGCATGAAAGATTGCAGTCTGCCGTCGGGGGACCGCCGGCCTTCGGGAAACCAGACCAGGACCCGGCCGCGCTTCAAGACCTCCGAGCCCATGAGAAAGCTCGACACGGGCGAATTGATTGGATCGACCGGAAAGACGTGCGCCAAACGGCTAAAAGCGCGGCGGACCGTACTGTTGAAGAGAAAGTCGACCGTGCCGGCCCAATAAGTGTTGACCAGGACGCGGGTGGGCAGCGCGGCGGCCAGAGCGAAGACGTCGAGAAAGCTCGTGTGGTTGGGCGTCAGCACGAAAGGTGCGCCGACCGGGAGACCATCAACCCCCGTTACATGCAACCGAAAGACCGCCCGAAGGATTGACCGATTCAAGAAGAGAAGAAGCAACCCTAGGCGATGCAGGAAAGGTCCTGTGGGCTCCAGCCAACGAATCTGCTGTGCGCTGATCGGCCCCTCGCCCTCTCGGGCGAAGGTTTGCTCTTGGGAGCGCACGGTGGCTTCGAGAAGGCTCCGTACCGTGGTCAATCGGCTGATCGCGGCCTCGTCCAGATAGATCCCCTGCCGCCGATCCAGCTCCAGGGTCAGAGATACCCAAGCGAGTGAATCGACGCCCAGATCAGCCTGGAGATCTGCGTCCAGGGTGACCGCGCGCTCGGGTGCCAGTTGCCTCAAGCTATCCATGACCGCGCGCGCTGCCGATGACGACAAAAGGCTGCGGTCGGTCTGGGACAGGCCGACATCTTCGAGCGCCGCGATTTCGCTCGTGCTTCGCGCCCGCTCGAAGAGGTCCGGCAACAAATGGCGCTTGATCTTTCCCAGCGAGGTCCGCGGCAGGGCATCCAGCGTGATGCGGTAGTCCGATACGCGCTCGTGCGGGCGAAGGCTCCTAGCAACCCGCCCCAACTCGGCGCGCACCGCCTCGTTGATATCGCCCGCCCCGGTTTGGCCGATCGCGGTCACGTCCGGCACGATCAACGCGCTCGGACGCCCGTCTCGATCGAGGACTCCGACCTCGCGCAGATAGGGACTTCTCGTATAGGACTCCTCGACATCTTCCGGCTGAATGTTCTTGCCGCCCGCCAGGACGATCATTTCATCGACGCGTGCCAAGATGCGCAGATAGCCGTCTTGGTCCAGCATCCCGAGGTCGCCGGTACGGAACCAGCCATCCCGCGTGAACGCCCCTTCTGTGGCCTCTGGGCGGTTGTGGTAACCGGCGAATACGCTGGGCCCGCGGACTTGTATCTCGCCACCCGGCATGTCTTCGACCGGCGTAAAGCGTATCTCTAATCCGGTGAGCGGTTGACCTGCCGATCCGATCCGCCCGCGACCAAGGGCGGTAAAGCTGATGATCGGGGCCGTCTCGGTGAGCCCGTAGCCGGTCAGGACTTGCCAGCCCAACGCTTCGAGATCCCGAGCGACCTCGTCTCTCAAGGCCGCGCCGCCTGAGGCGACTATCCGCAACTGCGGGCCGATACCTCTATGGACGGGATAGAGAAGAAATCGCCCCAACCGCCACCCCAAACGGCGTCGAAGCCACAGTGAGAGCGCGAACAGAGACTTGAGGAGGGGTGCCAGCGGCCTCCCTCGCGCTTCGATGCGCCTCCGAACCGTCGTTACCATCGCCTCATAGAGGCCGGGCACGCCGACGAGGGCCGTGGCCGCGGCCAGCTTCAGCGCGCGCACGATTTCGGGTCCGGTCGCCCCGGCCGGAAGCACCACCGCGGCTCCGCCATCGAGGGGAACGAGCATCCCCACCATGAAGGGGTAGACGTGATGCAAAGGCAGCGGCAGCAGCGCCCGGACGCCCGGATAGGCCAAGTTTTGGCCACGCAAGCCCTCGAGATTTGCCAGAAGGTTCTGGTGGGTGAGCGGGACGCCCTTGGGAAGCCCTGTCGTCCCGGATGTGTAAAAGAGGACGGCGGGCTCGTCCG
The DNA here is from genome assembly GCA_937974415.1 of uncultured Kiloniellales bacterium. Classification (GTDB taxonomy): domain Bacteria; phylum Pseudomonadota; class Alphaproteobacteria; order Kiloniellales; family JAKSDN01; genus CALJXB01. Next base: position 1,049 of record CALJXB010000192.1, on the reverse strand, counting down.
GGGAGAGCGCCGGTAACGCCCTCGCATCGTTTGACAAGAGGCTCCGCCAGCTCTTTTGCGGGCCGTCGTCTTCGCCGGTGTCGAGCAGATAGATTTCCAGCGACAGGCCCTTAGGGATCGTGTCCTTGAGGTTCGAAAGGGCGTCCCGGCTGGTAAAAACCCGCGTGCAGCCGCTGTCGGAGATCTCGTGGGCCAGAAGGTTCGGCGGCAGGTGCAGGTCCAGTGGCACCAGGAGGCCGCCGGCGGCCACCACTGCGAGGCACGCGATGATCCATTCCGCCCTGTTCGGAGCCAGGATGGCCACCGGCTCGCCGCGTTCTAGGCCCGATTGAAGCAGTCCCTTGGCCAAGCGCGTAACCTGGCTAGATAGATCGTCATAACCCAACGCCTCGGCGCCGGCATTCCTGATGGAGAGCACGGCAGGCCTATCGCCGAACGCCAAGAACCTGGGCAAGAGGTCCTGGAGCGTTCGCATTCGATCCTGGGCGGTACCGTTGCGACTATTCAGCATACGTCATCCCTGCCAGGTCAGTATCCGGGCGAACGGCTTGTTCGGCAGACTCCGATCCATCCGTTGGGACGATATTGAACGTGATCATGAACTGCGTTTCACGGCCGGGAGAGCATGCGTCATGAGGCTGCTGCCGGACCATCAATCCAGCATTGACCTAGATCAGCGCGTTCCGGGCCGCCTTCGGCAACTCTATGGTCTCGTTGGGGATCGCAATCGATAATCGCTGAATGGCTCGACAAGAACGACAGATAAGATCTATGGCGGATTATCTGGTCCCGGCAGTTGCTCTGGCGGCTCTTGTCGCGAGCTCTGCGGTATTGGCGCAGTCGGTGCCGGGCGATCCTGTCGAAGGCGAAAAGTTGGCCCGGGAGATCTGCGCGACCTGCCATGAGGTCGACAAGGGCCAGTATGGCATTTCGTTGGAGGGAGCGCCCGCGTTTCAGGATGTTGCCGACGATTCGGCGATGACGTCCCTGGCGCTGCGCGTCTTTCTGCGCAGTCCTCACGAGTGGATGCCGGATCTGATGCTCTCGGA
>CALJXB010000191.1 GCA_937974415.1 uncultured Kiloniellales bacterium | reverse complement strand
TCGACCGTCCGCTCCGCGCCGTCGTGAAGGTAGGCGACGCGAAGCTTGCCGTTGGCTGGAGAGATCTCCTTCACCTCGACGCCGGTCTTGACGGCGATGCCAAGCCGTTCGCTCTCGCCCTGAATCGCCGCCACGGCGTCGGCCTCCATCCGCGGCAACAGGCGCGGCAAGGCCTCGAGGATGGTGACTTCGGTTCCGGCCCGCGCGTAGACGTGGCTGAACTCCATGGCGATCACGCCGCCACCGATGAAGACGACCTCGCCCGGTTGCGTCTCCTCGGACAGGACCTCGTCCGAGGTGATCAGCAGCTCGGCCCCCGAAATCGGCAAGGGGCGCGGTTTCGAGCCGGTGGCGATCACGATGTTCTCGCCCTCCAGGACCGTCCCGTCGACCTCGACAGCGTTGGGCCCGACGAATTTGGCGGTGCCCTTGAACACCTCGCCCCGTTTGCCGGCCGTGGCTTCCATGGCCCCCGGGATGAAGCTGACCATGTCCTTTTCCCGCCCGATCAGTTTCGCCCAGTCCAACCGCGCGGCGCCCACCTCGATGCCATGGGCGCCGGCGATGGCGATCTCGTGGAGCGCATGGGCCGCGGCGACCAGAACCTTCTTGGGCGTGCACCCGCGGTTCGGACAGGTGCCGCCGAAGTCCCGTTCCTCGACGAAGGCGATTGTCTTGCCGGCGTCGTGGGCGATGGCGGACACGCCGAATCCGGCGTTCCCGCCGCCGAGGATGATGATGTCGTATTTCTCTGCCATGAACCCTGCCCCTTTTCCCGTTTTCGCTCCCCTGCGTCGCCGGTCCCGCGTCTCGCGTGATACAAGGCCCGCGCGACTTCATTAACCGGCCACGGCGGTTCCGAGTCAAACGACGATCGGCGCTGGCTTGTCCCGGCAACGGAGTCCGCCCATGATGTCAACCTGAGGCCGGCACGGGGCGAAGCCATGACCAAACCCACGGATACGCCATATATCATTGAAGATCGCCGCATGATCGCCGAGACACCCGATCTGCGCGCGCAGATTCTGACGCTGGCTCAGGGCGACGAAGTGCCCTGGCACTACCACACGGCGGTTGCCGATACCTTCGTCTGTCTCGATGGTCCGATGGCCGTTGAAACAAAGAGCGCCGCCGGGACCCACGATCTGCAGGCTGGCGACAGCTGCAGCGTGCCGCCGAACACGCCGCACCGGGTGGCGGGACGCGACGGCGGGCGCTGCCGTTTCGTGCTCGTACAGGGGATCGGCTCGTACGACTTCATCCCTGTCGAAAGCTAAGCTGGCCGAGCTGTCCGGGGGCAGGGCGGCAAACCCAGGGCGTCTCTGTCCCGCCGGTAAGTCGCTTCGGCGCGCCAGGTCCAACCAAACGGCCGCTCAGGCGGCCCGATCGACCCGGCCGGAGCGCGCCCGCAGGCGTTTGGCCGCATCCTGGAAGACGCGGCGAACCATGTCTTCGCTGAGGCCGTCGCGCTTCATGAGCATGCGCACGATGGGGTCTTTCAGCATGTCGTCCAGCTTCGGTTCGCCGGAAAGCCAACGTTCGCTACCTTGCATTGTCGTCCCCGACCAGGGTGGAATCGAAAAATGCGCCTTGGCCCCGCCCTATAGTGAGCAACTGTGTCAAATTCGCGGCAGGGCGATCATGCCACGGCGAAATCGCGAAACTGTGACCGTCGGCGGCTTTCGTGTCGTACGATGGATTTCCCACTGGCCGCCAAGACGGCCGCTGTGAGAAAGTATCGCACGCCCATGTCGACCGCAGCCCTGACTCGCGATGAGATCGATGACGCCGCCTGCTGGCTGGTGGCGGCCCGACTCGACGGCCGGTCGGCGAGCGCCTGCCCGCTCGCGCCGCACCTGGCCACCGAGGAAAACGGCTATACCGTGCAAGCAGCCGGGCACCGGATCCTGGCGGAGGAGGGCTTCGGCCGCCTGGTGGGCTACAAGGTCGGCTGCACCAACCAGGCGGTCCAGGACCTGCTGGCGGTGCCCGGACCGGCCTACGGCGGCATCTTGGCGGCCGACCTCCATTGGGGCGAAGCCGAGATCGCGCGCGGGCCGCTGCAACGCCCTGGAATCGAGTGCGAAATCGCATTCTGGATCAATCGCCCCCCGGAACCGGCCGAAGCGCCTTACGACCGAGACAGCATCCGACCCTGTGTCGCCGCCTGTTCCGCCGCCATGGAGATCGTCGACAACCGCTACGGCGACTTTCGCGACGTGCCCTTCGGACTGATGATCGCTGATGACTTTTTTCATTCGGCCGCGATCGTCGGCTCGCCGGTGGCCGCCTGGCAGGACTTGGACCTGGCGGCGCTCGCCGGAACCACCCTGGTGAACGGCCAGGCGGCAGGCACCGGGACCGGCGCCAACGTGCTGGGCGACCCCCTGGAGGCCCTGGCGTGGCTGGCCAACCGACTGATCTCCCAGGACAAAACACTCCAAGGCGGCCAGGTGGTGCTGACCGGCACCATGGTCGACCCGGTTTGGCTGGACGCGGACGCCCTGCAAGCGGCGATCGAGGTCGAGAAACTAGGCAAAGTGACGGCCTACCTGACGTGAATGGGCGCCCGACAGCAGGCTTCGGCCGATAGAGGAGGTCTGCGAATTGTCGAAGCCCAGCGGCAAAGCCGCATACACCCGAATGGACGAGTTGACGGCCGAGGACTTCGCGAGCCTGCACGGGCGGGTTTGGCGGGTCTATTGTGGTCGGGGTCGGCCTCGATGAAACAGACCGCCGCTGCATCGGAGCGCAACCGAGGACCGATTCTCGAGGTTCTATCGCCCCTGCTGCCGGAAGCGGGACGCATTCTAGAGGTGGCCAGCGGCCCGGGCATCCATGTCGTGGCTTTCGCCGAGGCGCGGCCGGACCTCGACTGGCAGCCGAGCGACCCGGACCCCCATGCTCGCGCGAGCATCGCCGCCTGGATCGCCGAGCGGCGCCTTGCCAACGTCGCACAACCGCTGGACCTGGACGTGACCCGGCCGGACTGGCCGGATGACGCCGTCGGGCCTTTCGACGGCCTGGTGACCGTCAATCTGCTGCATGTGGCCCCCTGGGCCGCCTGCGAGGGATTGATGGCAGGTGCCGCGCGGCTCCTCGCGCCGGGCGCCTTCCTTTTCGTCTACGGCCCCTTCATGCGCGACGGCCGGCACAACTCCGAGGGCAACCGGCAGTTCGACCGGTCGCTGCGGGCCCAGGACCCCGCCCTCGGTCTGCGCGACCTGAACGATGTGACGGACTGCGCGGCGCACAGCGGCCTCGCCCTGGAAGCCATCGTCGAGATGCCGGCCAACAACCGCTCGCTGGTCTTCCGGCAGGGCTGATCCGAGCCGGTTTTAGGGACTCCGCTTGCGCGCCAGTTCGACCAGGGCCGGCACCGCGTCCTCGACCTCGTGGCAGACGACGGCGCCGTACGCCGCAAGCTCGTCTCCCACTTCGACCGGCAGGCTGGTGTTCGACGCCTCCGGGATCTGATTGAGCCGACCGCCGATCAGCACCGGAATGTCCAGAGCCCGGGCGTCGAGCTCCCGCTTCAGGGCGGCCATGAAGCTCAGCGCCACACCGTTGTAGGTGCTGAGCGCGATCAGGTCGGCGCCGGTCTCCTTTGCCTGCTGCGCCAGGTCGTCGGGGTCGCAGGACACGCCGCCGTCCAGGCGCGCCACGCCCAGAGCCCCGAAGAGGCGCTCCACCAGGCCCTTGCCGTGCTCGTGCACGTCGGTGGTGGCGACCAGCGCCCTGAGGCCGGCGGCCGCCACCAGCGCCCGGTCGGCCGTACCGGTGCGCGCCAGCCGCTCCTCGGCCAAGCGGTCGAGCTCCAGGAGGGCGCTGGCCGGTATCAGCGGTTGCCGCTTGCCGCCCGGCTCCACCGGGCCGGGGCCAAACAGCCCTTCCAGGCGCCTGCCGCCGATGCGCCTGAGCGCCAGCATCAGCTCCATCGGGTCGTCGGCGGCGAACCCAGCCTCTTCGAGGCCCGCCAGCGTCCGGTCGCGGAACGCCTCGCCGCCGCTCAGGAGACGCTCCGCCAAGGCCTCAGCCTCAGCCGGATCGATAAGCGGGGCATGGTCGGCCGCCTGTTCGATCAGGCGGTCGGCGAAGAGCTGGGCGTCGACGATCTCGTCCATTTCCGGGATGCGCCGGTTCTCGCTCACCGGGACCGGGTTCACCGCATGGCCGCTGGGATTGCGGGCCTGGGCCAGCACGTCGACCAACAAATAGCCGGCGAGGCTGGCGTAGTTGGCCGCCGCCTCGCCGCGATAGGCGGTGGTATTGCCGTAGACCATGGTGCCCGGGGTCGGGTTGGCGCGGGCGAGTGCGATCTGGAACGCGAGCCGCGTCACCGGCTCGGAGAAGTGGTGGCCGTAGCAGTGGGAGACCCGGGCGCCGATCAGCTCCTCGACCAGGTATTTCTCGATCAGCGCCGCGCCCAGGGCGCTCGCCAGGTCGCTCAGGGTGGCGGCGAAACCGTCGTCCAGGTTGGAGTGGACCAGGACCTCGGTCTCCTGGCCGGCGATCAGGCCGAGGGCCGTCACCGTCGCCGCCGTCGTCGCGACGTCGTCGTCCCAGCCCGGCAGGCGGAAGGTGAAGTATTGGCCCAGGTTGCCGATCGCCGTGCTGCCGGCGGCGAGGGCTGCCTGGGTCGTCTCGACGGCCGCCGGGAAGCCGAGCACGAAGTCGCCGAAATGGGCCGCCACCGGCGCCGCCGCGGTGAGCCGGGCGAAGTTCTCGGGGCCCTCCAGGATCATGCCGGTGCCGCGCAGACCCTCGGCGCGCCGCTCCCGGGGATAGCCCATGGACCAGTCGAGGCAGAGTCCGTAGCGGTCGACCCGCGCCCCTGCGGCGGCCAGCTTTTCATAGACCTCGGCGTAGGCCTGGCGACTCTTGACCGGATCCCGGTAGCCGATCTGGGCGTGGCGCATGATGCGGCCCGCGGCCATCTGGCGGCGCTTGTAGGCCGCCTCCGAGGGCTCGCCGACCTCGGCCAGGAAGGCGGAAGGGCCGACGGACCAGGCCTGGGCCAGCGCCCGCCCCGCCGCCAGCAGCTCCGCCCCCGGCGGCAGCTCCGGCTCGGGAATTACAGTGTTCCGCTCGAGCGGCATCAGTCCTCGAGGCCGGCCTTCCTCAGGCCGTCCAGCAGGTGCTCAAGGTCCGCCGGGTCCTTGTAAGCGGCGATCCATTGCCAGTAGTCCCGCCAGTCCTCGAGCCGGCGGCCCGGAAAGACGGCCATGTTCCGCTCGGCCCGGTGCAAATACTCCTCCAGCGCCTCTCGCGCCTCGTCGGTTTGGCCATTGAGCGCATAACTCGCCGCGAGCCAGCCGAAGAGTTCGTCGATGGGGTCCCGAGGCTGCTTGAACTCGGCGATGGCGGCCTCGTAGCGGCGCGCCGAGAAGTTGGCGATGCCCCGGTACAAGGGCACCCAGCTCTGATCGATCGGATTGAGGGTCTTGGCATGATTGAACTCTTCGAGGGCCTGTTCGGACTCGCCGGTGGAATCCAGGAACACACCGAAAGAGCAGCGAACGTGAAAATTGTTGGGGTTCAGCTCTAGGGCCTTTTTGAGAAGAAACTCCGCCTGGCCATAGTCTTGAACGTGCATGTGCCACTCGCCGAGCATCGCGAGTGCAGTCGTGTCGGTTTCGTCGCTTCGGACTGCTTGGGTGGCGAGTTCGAGGGCCCGGTCAAAAGAGGCTCTGTAGTCCGCCACCCAGCGCTCGTTGGCCTCGACTAAATAGGTCTCGGCCAGCCACGTGAGGGCTTGCGTATTGTCGGGGTCGAGGGCGACCGCTTGCTCAAGGAGCTCCCGGGCGCGAGCATTGTTTTCCTTGGTGTAAAGTAGGACGAGCGCCTTTCCCTTCAGGACCAGATCGTAGGCTTGGAGGCTTTCGCCGGAGAGCCGCAGCGCCCGTTGCTGGCCGATGAGGTCGAGGCGGCCCGAGACCGTGCCGGCGATGGTGCGGGTGATCTCGTCCTGGACCGCGAAGACGTCGGCCAGCTCCCGGTCGTAGCGCTCGGCCCAGAGGTGGTTGCCCGTCGCCGCCTCGATCAGCTGGGCGGTGACCCGCACCCGATTGCCCGCCTTGCGCACGCTGCCCTCGACCAGATAGGCGACGCCCAGGTCCCGGGCGATGTCCTGAACCTTCACCGCCTTGCCCTTGTAGGCGAAGGACGAGTTTCGCGCGATGACCAGAAGTTCGCGGAAGCGCGACAGCTCGGTGATGATGTCCTCGGTGATGCCGTCGGAAAAGTACTCCTGCTCCGGATCGCCACTCATGTTGGTGAAGGGTAGGACAGCCACACCGGGCTTCTCGGTTAGGCCTTTCGGCGGCGGCTCGTCCGCGCCCTTCGGGCGGGATGGTCGCAGGGCAAAGACCGAAACGGGCCGGTCGATGTTTTTGAGGCTTTGCTCGCCGAGGTCCTCGAAGGCGTGGTCCAGCTTGCCGTCGATCTGCCGCTGGACATCGTCCGAAATGCAGAGCCCGCCGGGCTCGGCCAGGCCCTCGAGGCGGGCGGCCAGGTTGACCCCGTCGCCGAAGATGTCCTCGCCGTCGACGATGACGTCGCCCAGGTTGATGCCCATGCGCCAGAGGACTTGGCCGTCCGGCGGCGTCGCGTAATTGCGCTCGGCGAGGGCGCGCTGGACCTCGGCGGCGCAGGCCACCGCGTCGATCACGCTGGCGAACTCGGCCAGGAGGCCGTCGCCCATGAGCTTGACGATGCGCCCCCGGCGCCGGGCGATGGCCGGTTCGATCAGCTCCTCGTGGTGGGCCTTGACGGCGGCCAGGGTGCCGACCTCGTCGGCGCCCATGAGGCGGCTGTAGCCGGCCACGTCGGCGGCCAGGATGGCGGCAAGCCTGCGTTCGACGTCCTCGGCCATGGTGCGAGAGCCTCGTCCTGGGAAATCCGCAATACCAGACTAGCAGAGGTGCGGCGGATTGGCAGGCTCAGTGGGCGACCTTCGGCTCGATGGGAGTGATGGGCCCGAGATCGAGCAGATTCTCCATCAGCAGCGCGCCGGCGAGCAGCGGTCCCTCGCCGCGCGGCGGGCCGACGATCTGCAGGCCAACCGGCAGCTCGCTCTCCCGGGTGAAGCCGCAG
>CALJXB010000190.1 GCA_937974415.1 uncultured Kiloniellales bacterium | reverse complement strand
TGCCGTTCGACGGCAAGCGCCACGACCACGGCCTCTGCATCGAGAAGGCGCTCAGCGAGGCCGAGCGGCTCTGCGCGCAGCGCGGTGCCCGCCTGACCGAGCTGCGCAAACGGGTCCTGGCGCTGGTCTGGACCAGCCACTCGCCGGTCGGCGCCTACGACGTTCTGGCGCGCCTCAGCGAGGGCCACGGCCGCGCCGCGCCGCCCACCGTCTATCGGGCGCTGGAGTTCCTGCTCGAGCACGGCCTGGTCCACCGCATCGAAAGCCTCAACGCCTTCGTCGGCTGCCCGCACCCGAGCGCGAACCATTCCGGCCAGTTCCTCATTTGCCGCGACTGCGGCGCAGCGGCGGAAATGGACGTGCGCGCAGTCGATAAGGCCATATCGGCGCAAGCGGCCGCCTGCGGCTTCGCCGTGGAGGGCAAGACCGTCGAAGTCCGCGGGCTGTGCCCGGCGTGCCAGTCGGCCGCGGCCAAGCCATGACCGGCGCCCGCCCCGCAGGCCACCCCGACGGCGGCGAGGCGCTGGTCGCCTGCGACGACATCACCGTTCGCCTCGGCGGAAAGCCCGTCCTCGAACATGTCTCCATGGCCGTGGAGCCGGGAGAAATCGTCACCCTGATCGGACCCAACGGCTCCGGCAAAACGACTCTCGTGCGCACTATCCTCGGTTTGCAGGCGCCGCAAGGCGGGCGGATTCGCCGGCGCTCCGGGCTGCGCGTGGGCTACGTGCCGCAGCGCCTCACCATAGATCCGACCCTGCCCCTGACCGTGCGGCGGTTCCTCCGGCTAGGCGGCCAGCGAGACGAGCGCCGGTTGCAGAAGGCGGTCGACGAGGTCGGCGGCAGCGACCTCATGGCGCGCCAGATCGAGGCGCTCTCGGGCGGCGAGCTGCAGCGCATGGCCTTGGCCCGCGCCCTGCTCCGGGAGCCGGACCTGCTGGTCCTGGACGAGCCCCTTCAGGGCGTCGATTTCACTGGCCAGCTGGCCTTGTTCAATCTGATCGACCGGGTCCGACGCCAGCGCGGCTGCGGCGTGCTCATGGTGTCCCACGACCTGCACCTGGTCATGAAGGGCACCGACCGGGTGTTCTGCCTCAACCGGCACATTTGCTGCTCCGGCCAACCGGAGACCGTGAGCCGGCACCCGGAATACCTCGCCCTGTTCGGCCCGCGGGCGGAGAAGAGCCTGGCGGTCTATGCCCATAGCCACGATCACGACCACGACCTGTCGGGCGACGTAGTAAGCCTTCCCGAGGGCGCCAGAGAGGCGGATCGGGAGGCAGATCGGGAGGCGGATCGGGACGTCCACGGCCCGGCCGGCCGGCCTGACTGATGGAAGAGTTTCTGCTCCGTGCCTTTCTCGCCGGGCTCGGCGTCGTGCTTCTCGCCGGCCCCCTCGGCTGCTTCGTCGTTTGGCGGCGCATGGCCTATTTCGGCGACAGCCTGGCGCACACCGCCCTGCTCGGCATCGCGCTCGGCTTGCTGCTCGGCATCGACCTGTCCCTCGGCGTCATCGCCGGCTCGGTCCTGCTGGCCGCCTTCCTCTTGGCCATGCAGCAGCAGAAACGACTCGCCAGCGACACCCTCCTGGGCCTCATGGCCCACGCTGGCCTGGCGCTCGGCCTGGTGGTTCTGAGCTTCTTCGAGTCCCTTCGCGTCGACCTCCTGTCCTATCTGTTCGGCGATATCCTGGCCGTAAGCTGGGGGGACCTCGTCTGGATCTACGCGAGCGCGGTCGTGGGGCTCGCCGTGCTGATCATCATCTGGCGGCCCCTCCTGGCGGTCACGGTCCACGAGGAACTGGCGCGCGCCGAGGGAGTCGCGGTCTGGCCGACGCGCCTCGCCTTCGTCCTGCTGATCGCCATCGTGATTGCGATCGCCATGAAGATCGTCGGCATCCTGCTGATCACCGCCATGCTGATTATCCCGGCCGCGACCGCCCGCCGCTTTGCCGAAACTCCGGAGCAGATGGCGGCCTTGGCCGTCGTAGCGGGTGCCCTGGCGGTGTTCTTCGGCTTGGCCGGTTCCGTTCAGTGGGACACCCCCTCGGGGCCGTCGGTGGTGGTTGCCGCCTTCCTCGGCTTTCTCTTGAGCCTGGCGGCGGGCGAGCTGCGCCGGCGGCTGGCTTCGCGGTCCACATCGGCCCAGTAGTCGGCACCGTAAACGACGCTGAGATTTTCCTACCTTTGAATCCGAATCCGGATAAGCTCTCGGCCATGCGACGACAGAGAAAAGCGAAGATTCTGGCTACCCTCGGCCCGAGCTCCTCGGACGCGAGCCAAATTCGAGAGCTTTACGATGCTGGCGCGGACGTCTTCCGGCTGAACTTCAGCCACGGCACGCAGGACGAGCATCGCGAACGCTACGTGGCGATCCGGCAACTTGAGCGTCAGGTCGAGCGACCGATCGGCATCTTGGCGGATCTGCAGGGCCCGAAGCTTCGCGTCGGCGCCTTCGAAGGCGGCCGGGTCGAGCTCGAGGCGGGCGCACCCTACCGCTTCGACCTCGACGAGGCGCCCGGCGACCGGCGGCGCGCGTCCCTGCCCCATCCGGAAATCTTCGCCGCGGTCAGCCCCGGCACGGAGCTCTTGCTCGACGACGGCCGCCTGCGGGTGGCGGTCGAAAGCTGCGGGGAGGACCATGCCGAGACCCGCGTCGTCACCGGCGGCGTGCTGTCCGACCGCAAAGGCGTCAACGTGCCCGAGGTCGTGCTGCCGGTCACGCCGCTCACCGACAAGGACCGCGACGACCTCGAGTTCGCGCTCGACCTCGGCGCCGATTGGATCGCGCTCTCCTTCGTGCAGCGCGCCGAGGATATCGAGGAAGCCAAGGCCCTGATCGACGGCCAGGCGAGCGTCATGACCACGATCGAGAAGCCGGCGGCAATCCGGGTGCTCAGCGACATCGTCGACCAGTCCGACGCCATCATGGCGGCGCGCGGCGACCTCGGCGTCGAAATGCCGCCGGAGGAAGTGCCCGGCCTGCAGAAGCAGATCATCTCCGAGTGCCGGATGGCCGGAAAGCCGGTGGTGGTCGCGACCCAGATGCTCGAATCCATGGTCCACAGCCCGACGCCAACCCGGGCCGAGGCCTCGGACGTGGCGACCGCCGTGTTCGACGGCGCCGACGCGGTCATGCTGTCGGCGGAAACGGCGGCCGGCGACTACCCGGTCGAGGCCGTGGCCATGATGGACCGCATCATCAGCAGCACCGAGAACAATCCAGCCTATCAGCGCACGGTCCGCGCCCTCACCCCGATACCCGAGCCGACCGCCGCCGACGCAATCACGGCGGCCGCCGCCCAGGTATCGGAGACGATCTCGGCCGCCGCAATCGTGACCTACACCAATTCGGGGTCCACCGCGCTAAGGGCCGCCCGGGAGCGCCCCGCGGTGCCGATCATGCTGCTCACCAACCAGCGCGACGCGGCCCGG
>CALJXB010000189.1 GCA_937974415.1 uncultured Kiloniellales bacterium | reverse complement strand
CGCCCAGGGAATGGGCCTCGTCGACCAGCAGGTAGGCGCCGTGCTTGCGCTTGACCTCGGCGAACTCCCTCATGGGCGCCTTGTCGCCCAACATGGAATAGATGCCCTCGACGACGATCAGCTTGCAGGCCCCGTCGTCCTGGGAGCGGGTCAAGCGGCGGTCCAGGTCGTCGGCGTCGTTGTGGCGGAAGCGGATGATCTTGGCGCCGCTCAGGCGAACGCCGTCGTAGATGCTGGAGTGGGAATCGGCATCCATGAAGATGACGTCGTGCGGCCCGGCGAGGCCCGACAGCATGCCCAGGTTGGCCTGGTATCCGGTCGAGAACACGATGGCGTGCTTGCGGTTGAGATAACTGGCGATCGCGGTTTCCAGGTCCTGGTGCATGGCATAGGTGCCGTTGGCGATGCGCGAGCCGGTTGTCCCGGTGCCCTGGGTCTGCATCGCCTCGACGCCGGCGGCAATGCAGTCCGGGTCGAAGGTCAGGCCGAGATAGTTGTTGGTCCCGGCGAGGATCGTCTTGCGGCCGTTGACCAGGGCCTCGGTCGCCGAAAGCACCCGCTCCATGCGCAGCCCGAAGGGCTCCTCGCCGACGTCGAGCAGGCCCGAGTGGCGCTTCGCGATGACGTCGTACTTGTCGAGGATATCCATGGGATCAGCCGTCTTTCAGTTGCGCGCGAACCACCTCGGCAAGGTCGCGCACGCTGCGCAGCTCGCCCACCTGATTCAGGGGAATATCGATTTCGAACTTGTCCTCGATATTCATGATGACATCCATCGCCGCCACGGAATCGATATTGAGATCGGCGCTCAGGTCCGTCTCTTCGGTAATCGCAATGTGGTTCGGGTTGTGGGCCTCCAGGAGAACGCAGATCTCCCGCAAGACCTCGTCAGTTTCGCTTTGCATGGTATCCGTCATCGAAGTCTAGTCCATCTGACAGGAAGGCCAAGGCCCCAGTGCCGGCCCGTTCCCTTCGTTTCAGGTCGCCGGCGCGCCACGGCTAAAGCCACCCCGCATTGCGGTACCACTCGAGGGTGGCCGGAAAGCCGGTTTCGAAGGTGTGGCGCGCCTGCCAGTCGCCGAGCAGGCCATCCGGCTCGGGCCGCGCCACCCAATCGGGATGAAAGAACTCGCGGAGCTTGCCGGGCGTGAAAAAGGTCGACCGGCCGACGACACTGGCCAGCCACCGGTTCAACGCGGCCGGGCCCAAGAGGAGCCCCTGCGGCACTGCGATCGGTCGCACCCGCCGTTTCAGGTGCCGGCCGGCCGTCTCGGCCAAATCGGGCCAGCCGTAGCCGCCGTCCCGCCCGTCGTCCACTTCCAGAACGCGGCCGCCCCAGTCCCGCTTGGCGAGCACATGATCGACGACATCTGCCAGGTCCTCGACGTGGAGCAGGGAAAAGTGCGCCCGCGGCACCCTGGGCACCAGCAGGAATCCCTGGGTCATCTGGCGAAACAGGGGCAGCGTGGCCCGATCGCCAGGGCCGTAGACTCCCGGGGGTCGCAGGCTGCAATGCTCCAGCGGTCCGGCGCAGCGGGCCAGGGTCTCTTCGGCGCCGCGCTTGCTGGCGGCGTAGGGCGAAATCGTAGGCTCGCGCGCCGCCAGGGACGACAGCAGGAGAAACCGCGGCGGGCGCGGACACCCTGCTGCCGCTTCGGCCAGCCGCGCGGTGCCCTCCACGTTGACGGCGGTGAATTCCCCCTTGTGCCGTGCCTTGAGCAACCCGGCGCAGTGAACGACCGCATCGGCGCCCTCGACCAAGCGCTCGAGGCTGTCCCGCTGCTCCATCGCGCCGGCAATGGGAATCGCGCCCATGTCCTCCAAGTCGGGGGCCGGGCGGCGGACCAGCGCCCGGACCTGCCAGCCGCTCGCAAGAAGGTGCTTTGTGAAGGTGCGGCCCAGGAATCCACTGGCGCCGGTCAAGGCGACTATAGCAGCCATCACAAACATCGCGGCAAGCGCCGCCGCCGCACGGGGCTGTGTTAACTGCCGGCTCCAGCGGCCAGCCGGACTTCGGGCTCGACGCTGGCGGGCGCGGGGAGGTCGCCGGAGATGTCCTCGATCCGGCCGGCAAGATAATCCGCCTTCGCCGCGGCCCGGCTGAGCTTGCCCGAGGAGGTGAAGGTCAGGGACCGCGGCGGCGCCAGCACCAACTCGCCGCCGACCCCGGCCATTGCGGTAATGACGCTTGCCACCTCGCGGCTGAACGCGCGCAGGGTCTCGGCGTCCCGAGACCGGGTCTCAAGCACCACCACGATCCGTTCGAGGCCCTCGTCGTCGTCGACCGAAAAGGCGGCGACATGACCGGGGCTCACCCCGCAGCGGGATTCCACGGCCCATTCCAGGTCCTGCGGCCAGATGTTCCGGCCGTTGCAGATGATTAGGTCCTTGCTGCGGCCGGTGATGACCAACTCGCCGTCCACCAGGTAGCCCATGTCCCCGGTATTGAGCCAGCCGTCCGGCGTGAACACCGATCGGGTCGCCTCGGGATCGTCGTAATAGCCCCGCATCAGGCTCGGGCCGGAGATGCAGACCCAGCCGATCCGCCGGTCGGGCAAGGCCTCATTGTCTTCGCCGCGGATCTCGATCCGGTGGCCGGGCAAGGCCCCGCCGCACTTGACGAAGGCGCGCGAGCTTTGCGCCGAGCCGTTTCCGTTGGCCGGGATTGCAATCGCCGAGCGCGCATAGGCCTCGCGGCTTATTCGGTCCGTCTTCACGCCGCGCCCGAGCGGCGTGAAGCTCACCGCCAGCGTGGACTCGGCCAGGCCGTAACTGGGCACGAAAGCGGTCTCGTCGAAGCCGCTCGCCGCGAAACATTCGGCGAAGTCCCGCAGCACGCTGGGACGCACCATCTCGCCGCCGATACCGGCGACCCGCCAGCGCGACAGGTCCAGGCTGCTCGGGTCGATCCGCCCCGAAACACGGGTGCAGAGTTCGTAGCCGAACGTCGGAGAGAAGGAGATCGAGCAGCCGTGCTCCGACATGATCTTAAGCCAGACCAGCGGCCGCCGCGCAAAGGCCGTGCTCGCCAGGTAATCGATGGTGACCTGGTTCATGACCGGCGTCAGGCAAAAGCCGACCAGCCCCATGTCGTGATAGAGCGGCAGCCAGTTGGCGCTGCGATCGCCCGGCCGCAGCTGAAGTCCGTGCTGGCCGATCGCGCGCGCATTTTCGGTGATGGCGCGCTGGGTGACCAGAACGCCGCGCGGCAGACTGGTGCTGCCGGAGGAATACTGGATGTAGCAGGGCTCGTCCGAAGTGAGCGGCCGCAGTTCGCCGCCCTCGGACGGCAGACTGTAGAATTCGTCCGGCGCGCCCAGGAAGTCGACCTTGAGCCCCTTGGCCGCAGCCTCCAGATAGCCGACCAGCTCGGGCCCGGCGACAGCCAGGCGGGCGTCCGCGCGCATCATCATGTTGCGCAGGCGCTCCACGTAGGCCTCGCGGCCCCCAAGATTGACGCTGAGCGGCAGGGGCACCGGGACCAAGCCGGCGTACTGACAGGCGAAGAAGAAGATCAGGAAGTCGGGCGAGGTCTCTGCGATGATGGCCAGACGCTCGCCGCGCGGGATCCCGGCACGCGCAAATGCCCGTGCCAGGTCGACGGCACGCTCGCGGATATCGCGATAGGCAAGGGCTTGCTCGAGTCCGCCTCGGCTCGAGAAGAAGTTGCAGCCGGTCTCGCCCCGCGCCGCATAGTCGAGGCCCTCGGCAATCGTCTCGAACTCGCCCCGCCGGAGCGGCAGGGATCCATTGCTGGTCGGAGTGACGTTCGACATGTTACCCGCGTTTCACTAGCTATCCAGTTCCTGAACGGACCTAACCCGATCCTCGCTCACCCTCCCAGTGCGAGGCTCCGGTCCGCCCATCTCGTCTTCGCCGTAAAACCCTCGCCCGAGGCTGGGTACACGCCGCTCGGCGGATCGCCAGCCGCAACACCCAACGCATTTGCCCCATCCTGGTCTGCTGCCGATGGCGACGATGCGCTCCGTAAGCCAGCCTTTCTCCGACATGACTACGAGACACGACTCGCAAACCATCCACTGCAACCGCGCCGCTTATAGTCGCAAAAAAAGATTGAAACAATTCTATTATTGATCGCCGAGTTTGGTTTTTCGTCAATCAAAGCATAATAAAAACAAGTATAATTCTCACAATGTTTATGTATATATATCTATGTAGATCGAAAAATCTTAATGAATGCGGCGAACTCTATGGAAATATCAGATGTGGTGGTGATGATATGTTCTTATTATTATATCATCAATTTGTCAATATAAGCGTATTTCTTTTACAAACGTCGAGTTCGATAAGTTCAATTATTACGAATTATCTGCGATTATTTCGAACGGGAAGAGCGCAGGCGCGCTGGGCCTTCAAGTCAGGCCCAAAGTCAGAATGTACTTCCGGGCTGTTCTCAAGTAATCATCAAGAGGCCCCAAAGAAAAATTGGCCAATCGTAAGATCTTTCTAAAGTCACGTATTGTGACAACAAGAAATAATTTTTGATGCGCGCCGGCTTTCCAAGGCGTACGGATACGTACACGGCAGTCCCGCTGGAACCAGCGAAAAGGCGCCAGACCGGCCCCTCTGGAGATCAGTTGCGCAGCGCGACGCCGGGCAGGCTGCAAAGCATTTCGTAGAGCAGGTTTGCCGCCAAGAGTGCCGTATTGCCCGAGCGGTCGTAGGGCGGCGAGACCTCGACCATGTCGCCGCCGACCAAGTTGAGGCCGCGGCAGCCGCGCAGGATCTCGATTCCTTGGATGTTGGTGAGGCCGCCGATCTCCGGGGTCCCGGTGCCGGGCGCAAAGGCCGGGTCGAGGCCGTCGATGTCGAAGCTGACGTAAACCGGGTGATCGCCCATCTGGGCGCGCACTTCCTCCATGAGCGGCACCAGGGATTTGTACCAGCACTCCTCGGCCTGGACCACGCGGAAGCCCTGCTGACGCGGCCAGTCGAAGTCTTCGGCCTCGTAGCCGGTGGCCCTGAGGCCGATCTGGACCACCCGCTTGGGGTCGACCAGACCCTCTTCGACGACCCGCCTGAACGGGGTGCCGTGGGCGATCTTCTCGCCGAACATGGTGTCGTTGACATCGGCGTGGGCATCGACGTGCACCACCCCGACGGGCCCATGCTTCTTGCTTATGGCCCGCAGGATCGGCAGCACGATGGTATGGTCGCCGCCCAGGGTGAGCGGCAGGCAGTCTTGCTCGAGTATGGTATCGTAGGCCTCTTCGATGAGCGCGACCGATTTCTTGAGATCGAAGGTATTGATCGCCACGTCGCCGATGTCGGCCACCGACAGGGAATCGAAGGGCGCGGCCCGGGTCGCCATGTTGTAAGGGCGAATCATCGCCGATTCAGCGCGGATCTGGCGCGGCCCGAAGCGCGCGCCACCGCGGTTCGAGGTGCCGACATCGAGCGGCACGCCGACGAAACAAACATCCAGCTCGGCGGCTTCCACGTTGGACGGAAGCCGCATCATGGTCGCCGGCCCGGCGAAGCGCGGCATTTCGTTGCCGCCCAGAGGTTGGTGGTAGGTCTTGGCCATGGCCCCCTCGTCCTCGAGTCGTCCGAGTCTTCCTCGGGGGGCATTCTCCGCCCAACGGGGCCGCTCCGTAAAGAGCGCGCTTGGCGCGCCGCCCGCCTTCAGGCGAGGCCGCGCCGGTGGTGCCTAGACGGACGCGGCCGCGCGAGACGGCCGGCAGCTTGAAGCCTAGTCGGCAAACAAATGGCTCGAGATCCCCCGTGCAAGGCGGCGTCCCGTCCGGGTCCGATCAGTCGTCCGACCCGCCTGCTCCGTTGAGCGCCAGATGCGCGGCTTCCCGCGCTCGTTCGATGCTCATCGCGGGAAACTTGCCCAGGGCTCTTTGCTGTTGAACCCCCGTTTCGGAGCGATAGTTGATCATCCAGGTCTTCCGCCCCTGGGGAGAGATCCGCAACAGCAGGCCGGTATCTTCGGAATCCTGTACGTCGTAACGGACCTTGCGGGGCTTCAGGCCGTGGAGAACCGCCCGCGCGAATCGAATTTTGACCATGCTTATCTCCGGCGATTTGCTGGATTGGTAATGGCCAAGTCTTGACGCCTTATTAATCGGGCGATTAATCGGGCGCGGCGGAGACTGGCGGGCAAGAATCGGTAAATTTGGCCTCCTTGCACCGAAAGCCCCGCCAGGAGGGGGTATGGCGGGGCTTAAGGTGCGTCGATACAGGACCCTGTACGGGAGCGATCGGCTGTCCGGGAGAGGACTGAGAATGGCCGTGAAAGCTCCGCTCTAATGTGCCTTAAGGACGAGTCAGTCTACCTACGTCTTATTGGATATGCATAGGCCAAAATGCATAGGTCGAGCCAGAAATCTGTGGATAAGCGGTGCATAACATCGCGCTGCGCGAACGGCTCATCCGGCCAGGCTCCGCGACGGGCAGGCTCCGCGACGGGCGGCCCTGGGCTCGAACCTGGGACGCATGTCGGGAGCGCGCATAGGCCCCATCCACGAAGATTCGGCATATGGCCGCCCGCGCGCCGGCTTGCTACCCTTGAACGCGGGGCGCAGTGGCGCTCGTGATTCACTCGTGACCAAGGGGGCACCGGGTGGAGATTACTCTCGAGCAAGGACTCCTCTTCGCGGTCATCGCCAGCGCGATGGTGCTTTTCGTCTGGGGACGGTGGCGCTACGACATCGTCGCCCTTCTGGCGCTTCTGGCGGCAGTCTATTTCGGCATAGTGCCCCCCCAAGAAGCCTTCACCGGCTTCGGCCATCCGGCGGTGATCACGGTGGCGGCCGTGCTCGTGATCGGCCGCGCCCTGCAAATTTCCGGCCTGGTCGATTATCTGGTCCGTTTGTTGGCACCGGCCGGCGGAAGCCCCCCGCTCCAGACGGCGGCCACCGGCGGCCTCGCAGCGACACTGTCGGCCTTCATGAACAACGTCGGGGCGCTGGCCCTCATGCTGCCGGTGACGATCCGTAACGCCTATCGCTCCGGCTGCTCGCCCTCGCTGTTCCTGATCCCCTTGTCGTTTGCCACCCTGCTGGGCGGTCTGGTGACGCTGATCGGAACACCGCCCAACATCGTGATCGCCAGCGCCCGGGAAGAGGCCGTCGGCGCGCCTTTCAAGATGTTCGATTTCTCTCCGGTCGGGCTGGTCGTCGCCTTGCTCGGGCTGCTCTATCTCGCGCTCCTCGGCTGGCGATTCATACCACGCGACCGGCAAGGCAAAATGGAGGCGAGAGACCTCTTCCGCATCAAGGCCTACATCACCGAGGCCCGGGTGCCGGACCACTCGGCGCTGATCGGGACGACCGTGCGCGACCTCGAGCAATCCTGCGAGAACGAGGTGACGGTGATGGCCATTTACCGCGGCAAACGCCGGCTCCTCGCACCCGCCAGCGTGGAGCGCCTGTGGCAGGACGACATCCTGATCCTGGAAGGCGACCCGGCAAGCCTGGAGCCGCTGCTCGAGGGCGACAGGCTGGAGCAGACCGGGCGGCGGGACTTCAAGGACGAAGACCTAAAGTCAGACGAAATCAGCGTGGTCGAGGCGGTGCTCATGCCCAACTCGCCGATCGAGGGGCGGTCGATGCGGGGGCTCAGGATTCACGACCGCTACGGCATCAACCTGCTGGCGGTCGCCCGCCAGGAGATGGCGCCGCGGGCGCGCCTCGGCAGCATTCGTTTCCAGACCGGCGACGTCCTACTGCTCCAGGGCGAGAGCAACACCTTGCAGCAGGCCCTCTCGGCCATGTCGTGCCTGCCGCTGGCGGGTCGCGGGCTGCGGCCGCCGCGTCGGCACGGGCCCTATTTTCCCCTGGGAGTCTTCGGCTTCGCCGTCGGCGCTGCGGCCGTCGGATTGGTGCCGGTTCATATCGCCTTCGTGACAGCCGTGGCGGCGATGATCGTCGCCGGGACCGTGTCGCTCCGCGACGTCTACGAAAGCATCGAGTGGCCGGTCATCGTCTTGCTGGGCGCGCTCATCCCGCTCGGCCATGCGCTGGAGACCACGGGCGGCACCCAATTGATCGCCGGCGGGGTCGTCGCCATGGCCGACGATCTGCCGACCTGGGCCATACTGGGTCTTCTGATGCTCGTCTCCATGCTGCTGTCCGATCTCGTCCACAACACGCCGACCGCCGTCCTCATGGCGCCCATCGCCATCAGCATTGCGCGGATCCTCGAGCTGCCCGTGGATCCTTTCCTCATGGCCGTCGCGGTCGGCAGCGCGTCGCCCTACCTCACGCCGATCGGCCACCAATCGAACACCCTGGTCATGGCGCCGGGCGGCTACCGCTTCACCGACTACGCGCGGGTCGGCGCGCCGCTCGACCTGCTGATCTTGGCGACCGCAGTGCCGATGATCATGTGGGTCTGGATGCCGTAGGGCGCGCCTTCTATGTTGCCGGCCCGCCTCCCCTCCCGACCACCCTGGGATCATACTGTCTTGGGTGGTCGGGAGGGGCGGCGTAGCCGGGCGCTGCGCGCGGGCCGGCGACTCAAAAGGGCCCGCACGTCGCTCAGGCGGCGTTGTTGATGCGCAGGCCCCCGCCCTCCAGCAGCATGGTCTTGTTGAGCAGCTTCACGCAGGCATAGACCGCCTCGATGCTGGGCGCCGGGATTTCGCTGATCTCGGCCAGCTCGAGCACCGCGCCGACCAGCGCTTCGATCTCGAGCGAGCGACCCAGTTCCACGTCCTGCAACATGGAGGTCTTGTGCGAGCCCACCTGCTCGGCGCCTTCGATGCGCTTTTCGATGGTGTGGCGAAAGGCAATGCCGAGGCTTTCCGCGATGTCCTGGGCCTCGCGCATCATGGTGGCCGCGAGCCGGCGGGTCTCGGGGAGCTGGCAGATCGATTCCAGGGTCGCGTGGGTGAGGGCGCTGATCGGATTGAAGGACAGATTGCCCCAAGCCTTCAGCCAAATCTCCGAGCGAATGTCGCTCAGGATGCGCGAACGAAAGCCCGCGCCGACCAGGAGATCGTAAAGCCGGGTCGCGCGGTCGCTTTCTTCACCGTCGAGCTCGCCGACCGGGAAGTAGTCGCCTTCGATATGCCGGATGACGCCGGGCTCCGGCACGGCCGCCGCCGGATAGACGACGCAGCCGACGATGAGATGGCCGTCGATGTTCTTCTCGAGCGCGCCCGTCGGGTCGAGGCTCTTGAGCCGGCGCCCGTCGTGGCGGCCGCCGTGGCGCTGAAAGTACCACCAGGGGATGCCGTTCTGGCAGGTCATGATGGTCGTTTGCGAATCGGTCAGCGCCGGAATCTCCCGCGCGATGCCGTCGAGGAAGTGGGCCTTGACGGCGAGCACAATCAGGTCCTGGCGATCCAGGCCCTTCAAGGAATCCCGGGCCGCGATGTCGCGCACCACCGCTTCGCTGCCGTCCTGCTCGATCAGCTTGAGGCCGCCCTGCTGGATTGCCGCCAGGTGAGCCCCGCGGTCGATCAGGGTGACGTCCTGGCCCGAAAGGGCGAACTTGGCGCCGAGCAGCCCGCCGATGGCGCCCGCGCCCACCACGCAGATCTTCAAGGCTTCCTCCCTGACACGTTCGTCCGATTGATCGGTTCGTTCACTTAAAGCGACCCGGCAAACTGGGCCGGCCCGGCCTCTCAGGCAAGTGCTAGCGCACGAGCGCGCGGCGCATGGTTTCGCCGATCTCGGTCGGCGAAGCGGCGATGTGGGCGCCGGCCGCCCTGAGCGCTTCGATCTTCTCGGCGGCACCGCCCTTGCCAAAGACATTGACCGTCCCGGCATGGCCCATGCGCCGTTCCTTCGGCGCGTGCAGCCCAGCCACGTAAGCGGTGACCGGCTTGGGCGAAGCATGGGCCCTGAGGAACGCGGCGGCCTCCTCCTCGGCCGAGCCGCCGATCTCGCCGACCAGCACCACCCCCTGGGTCTCGGGGTCGTCGAAGAACAGCTCCAGACAGTCGACGAAGCCCATGCCGTAGACCGGATCGCCGCCGATGCCCAGCGAGGTCGACTGGCCGAGCCGAGCCGCCGAGGTCTGCTCCACGACCTCGGAGGTGAGCGACGCGGAGCGGGACACGATGCCGACCTTGCCCGGCCGCTCCAAGTGAGCCGGCATGACGCCGATCTTGCAGCGTCCCGGCGCGATGATGCCCTGTGAATTGGGCCCGATGAGACGGGTCTTGGAGCCGTCCAGACGGCGCTTCACCCGCACCATGTCGAGCACGGGTATGCGCTCGGTGACGCAGACCAGCAGAGGCACCTCGGCCGCGATGGCCTCGAGCATGGCGCCGGCGGCCGAAGCGGGCGGCACGAAGACCGCGCTGGCGTCGGCGCCGGTCGCTGCGACGGCCTCGGCGACCGTCTCGAAGACCGGCAGACCAAGGTGCTTGCGGCCGCCCTTGCCGGGCACCACGCCGCCGACCACCTGGGTGCCGTAAGCGATCGCCCGCTCCATGTGATAGGTGGCCTGGGCGCCGGTGAAGCCCTGGCAGATCACCTTGGTGTCCCGATCGATCAGGATGGCCATCAGCCGGCCCTCCCCTTCGCCGCCCGGACGACCTTGGCGACCGCCTCGCCCACGGTGTCGGCGAAGTCGACGGCAATCCCCTGCGCAACCAAAATTTTGCGCGCGAGATCGCCGTTCGTGCCGGCCGCGCGGACAATCAGGGGCACCTTCGAATCGGTCTCCCGGCAAGCGGCGCCGATGCCTTCGGCCACCGTGTCGCAGCGCAGAATGCCGCCGCCGTAGATATTGACCAGGATCGCCTCGACCTTGGGGTTTTTCAGGAGCAGGCCGAAGCCGCCGGCGATCTGGTCGCGCGTCGCCTCCGGCCGCACGTCCATGAAATCGGCGGGCTCGCCGCCCTCGCCCTTCAAGAGGGCGCTGGTCGACAGGGCGAGACCGGCGCCGTTGACCATGACCCCGATGTTGCCGCCCAGCTTCACGTAGTTCAGCTCGAAGCGCTTGGCCTCCAGCTCCGTGGGGTCGACCTCGTCCTCGTCGCGCAGGGCTTCCAGGTCCTGGTGACGGAACAGCGCGTTG
>CALJXB010000188.1 GCA_937974415.1 uncultured Kiloniellales bacterium | reverse complement strand
AGTGTGGGTCGGACTCGCTGGGTCATGTCGCACCTCTCCCGTCTTCCGGTCTCTCGACCCTAGACCCGACTCCAGGCCGGCTCCTTGACGTAGATCAAGGGGCGGCCGTGTGGTGCGATTTAGAGTGCCTCGATCTGGCAGGGGACCGCTGATGCGAAATCCGCCATCGGGCGGCCGTCACGCAAGACAGGCCATTCTCGCCGTCGCCGTGGCGGCCTTCGCGGTGCTGCTCCAGTTCGACCGCGCGAATGCTCAGGACTTGCCGGATTACGAGTTGCCCGAAGCCCAGATGCGGCAGGCCTTTCCCGAGGGCGATGCATTCGGCGCGCTGGAAGGCGCGCCACCGGCGGTCGCAGTCCATAAGGACGGACAGCTGGCCGGCTATGTCTTCTCCTCCCGCCAGACCGTGCAATCGACCGGCTATTCCGCCAAGCCCCTCGACTTGGTCGTGGGGATGGACCTGGCCGGCATCATCACTGGAGTCGCGATCGCCGAGCATAACGAGCCGATTCTGATCATCGGCGTGACCGACCGAGATCTCGACACCTTCATCGCCCAATATGTCGGCGTCGATATCCGCGACCCGGTCCGCCTCACGCGATCGCACCGCGAGGACGGGCTTCACGGCGTCTCCGGCGCCACCATCTCGTCGCTGGTGATGAACGACGCGATCCTACGCTCGGCCCGGGCCGTGGCCACCAGCCGCGGGATCCTGGGCGACGGCGGCTCGGGCCTGCGCTTCGACGATTTCGCACCGGCTGGCTGGCCGGAGCTCGTCGACGAAGGCTCCCTCGTGCGCCTGACCATCACCACGGGCGAAGCGCGCCGAGCGATCGAGGCCTTGGGCGGCCGCCTCGTGCCCGAGGGCGTGCCTCTGCCGGCCGACGACGAGAGCTTCCTCGACCTCTACGTCGGCCTGGCAACGCCGGCGAGGGTCGGGCGCAACCTGCTCGGCGAGCGCGCTTACGCGCGCCTCATGTCCGAGGCTCAGGTCGGCGATCAACTGCTTTTCGTGGCCGGCCAGGGGCTCTACTCCTTCAAGGGATACAACTACCGGCGCAGCGGGATTTTCGACCGCCTGCAGCTCATTCAGGGCAACCGCAGCTACCGTTTCGCACGCGAGTCCTACCAAAGCTTCGAAACCATCGAGCCGACCGACGCGCCGGCATTGCGGGAGATCGCCGTCTTCGCCATCGCCGGCGAAACCGGCTTCGACCCGGCCCGGCCGTGGCGCCTGCAGGTTCTGGTCCAGGGCGAGGAAAGCGCCGGCATGACGCCGACCGCCTTGTTCGAGCTGTCCTACGACCTGCCGCGGCGCTATCTCGCGCCGCCAGAGGAGTTGTCCGAGGCTGACGCGCCTCTGTGGCTGCAGAACTGGCTGGGGCGGATCGACGAGATCGCGGTGCTCACCGCGGGCCTCGCGTTCCTCACCTTGATTCTGGTCTTTCAGGACGCCCTCGCCCGGCGCCGCCGGCTTTACCTCGTGCTGCGGATAGGATTCTTGACCTACACGCTCCTGTGGATCGGCTGGATCGCCGGCGCCCAGCTTTCGGTGGTCAACGTGCTGACCTTTGCGGACGCTTTGATCACCAATTTCAGCTGGGAATTCTTCCTGCTGGAGCCGCTGATCTTCATTCTCTGGAGTTACGTCGCCGTCGCGCTCATGTTTTGGGGACGCGGCGTGTTCTGCGGCTGGCTCTGTCCCTTCGGCGCGTTGCAGGAGCTGATCCACCGCCTGGCTCAGCGGCTGCGAGTGCCGGAGTGGCGGCTTCCCTTTGGCCTTCATGAGCGTCTCTGGCCGGTGAAATACATTACGTTCATTGCCCTTTTCGCGCTGTTTCTCTACGACCCGATCGCCGCCGTGAAGGGGGCGGAAGTGGAGCCCTTCAAGACCGCCATCGTGCTCAAGTTCGACCGGGCCTGGCCCTTCGGCCTCTATGCCGGCGTGCTGCTCGTGGCGGGGCTCTTCGTCAACCGCTTCTATTGCCGCTACCTCTGCCCCTTGGGCGGGGCGCTCGCCCTGCCCGCCCGCTTGCGCATGTTCGAATGGTTGAAGCGGCGCTGGCAATGCGGCACGCCGTGCCAGATCTGCGCTCACCGATGCCCGGTTCAGGCCATCCACCCGGAGGGCAAGATCAATCCCAACGAATGTATCCACTGCCTCAACTGCCAGACCAACTACTTCGATGCCACGCTCTGCCCGCCGCTGCTCGAACGGCGCAAGCGGCGCGAGCGGGCGAGGCGCAGCAAACCTTCGATCCGCGATGCCGAACGGGAGGGCACCGGCACCGAGACGTGATACCGAGACGCAATTGTGTCCACCGTGGACGCGACTCAGATCTCGCCGTGGCGCAGCTCGTCCGGGCCCAGTTGGCTGTGCAGCCGCGCGTCGTGGGTGCGGAAGTGCTCGGTGAACCAGGCTTGAAGCCTCTTGGCCAGGACTTCGGTTGTGTTCTCGAAGGCGCCGGTGTCGTGCTCGTCCATGATCTCGCGGATCTCGTCCAGCAGGTCCTCGTGGGCCGACTTGTGCGCTGCGTATTGGTCGTAGCCGCGCTCTCGCATGACCCTTTCCTCGAGGGCGAAGTGGGCCGAGATGCGGGCGTAAACCTCGCCGAGGAAGGCGTCGACCGAGGCGACGTCCGCACCGCCCTGAAGCCCCTCGTAGAGGTCGTTCAAGAGGGCGATCATCTCCTGGTGCTCGTAATCCACTGCCGGGATTCCGAGGCGATAGGACTCCTTCCACTCGATCCAGCCCATGGCTCTCTCCAGTCGGACCACCGACGCGACACCCAAGATGCGCCCGGGGGAACCTACGACCCCTCTTGCCGGCCGAATCGGAAACCGCCGAATTCGGGTCGGAAATCCACGACGAAATTCTGCCCCGGGCGCAGCTCTATGGCCAGTTCGCTCTCGTAGTCGAAGCCGGTCTCGCGGGCGCTGTCCCTCATGGCCAGGCGCAGGTGGTGTTGGCCCGGCGCCAGGGTGAAGCGCTCGTGGACCTGCGCCGCGCCGTCGCGCGACAGGCCGGTCGGCGCCAGGCTCGCGCTATAGAGGTCTTCGCCGTCCAAGCTCAGCTCGACATAGAGCGGCACGCGCTCGCGCTCGCAGACTTCGGAGCGCCGCATGTTGGCCGCCAATTCAGCGATCTCCTCGCGGGTGAGCTTGCGGCACGGCGTGGTGCGCTCACCGATGTGGGTGAAGCTCAAGACCAGCTGCGCCTTGTCGGCGGGAAAGCGCTCGTAGGCCGGGCTGGTCGAAAAATAGCCCAGCAGCACCGCCACGGCCCCATAGACCACGGCCTGCCCGAGATAGGCCAGGGGCTTCGGCAAGGGCTTGGACGACAGCTTAGACATGGCTTTCCGCCTTGGCCGCCTTGCGCTCTTCGGAATCCGGCACGCGCCCGCCGCCGCCCGGCTCCGGCCGCTCGAGGGCCTGTAGGTCGTCCCGGAAGGCGCGGATCTCCTCGCAGAGACGTGCGCCTTCCCGGGCCGACGCCCAGAGCGTGCGGATGCGCTCGCGCGGCACGCGCTTGCGCAGATAGGGATCGCGCTGGCCTTCGATGCGCTGGGTCGTCCACTCGTTGCCGAAGCGAAACTCGCAGGTTCCCTCGCGGCAGCCCGTGATCAACACGCCGTCGGCGAGATTCCGGCTCAAGGCGTAGTCGATGAAGGAGGGCGGCAGGGCGGCGATGCAAGGCTGGTTTATGACCGCCGCGCCGCTCCCCTCGAGTGCCTGCCGCGGCGCCCCGTGATCGCAGCCGAAGACCAGGATGCGGGGCTTGAGCTCGATCCCGGCGCAGGCGGCCTCCAGCTGGTCGCGCAGCGTGGCGACTGTCAGGTCCGGCAGCTCGATGCCCGGCACCAAGTCGGACTTGCGGCGAAACGGCGTCGCCGGCGGGCAGGCGCCGGCGCAGATGCCGCAGCTGATGCAGAGCGACGGATTGACCCGTGCCTCCTGCTCGAAGGGCAGCTCGTCGCTGCGCGGGCGCATGAGAATCGCCTCGTATGGGCAGTCGTCGGCGCAGCGCCCGCAGCCATTGCAGCTTTCTAGATGGACCACCGCGGGCCGCGGCTTCCAGCGAGGCGGCAGCCACGGCAGCACCAGCAAGACCAAGGTCACCGTGAGCACGATGGCCCAGACCGCCCCATAGGAAAGAATCTCCATGAGGGGATAGGCGGCGAGATAGTACCAGTCGAGCTGAAGGTGCGTGGGAACGGCCACGAGGTCGGCGGGCGCATGGCTGACGGCCGGCTTGATCAGCGACAGGGCGACCAGCATGACGAAGGTCCCGACGGCCAATCCTCGATTGGGGTTGATGGCGGGCCGGGTGATCCGCTGCAGGTGAATCCACAGCGCCAGCAAGGCCAGGAGCGGCACCGCGATGTGAATGAAGATCAGCAGGGTGAAGAAGCGGTCGTCCAGGCTCTCGGGCGTCAGGAAGTTGCGCACGATGGGATCGCCGAAAATGCCCAGCCAGTCGAACCACTCCGCCGTGACGATGGCGATGTACTGCGCGAGCTGGTCCCAGACCAGCCAGTAGCCGGTGATTCCCGAGGCGATGACGAGGCCGGCGATCGGCACGCCGGTGACCCAGGTGAACCAGCGTGGCCCCTTGAGCCGGCCGTAGGCGTATTCGCGAACGACATGCACCGCCATCATGAGAACCAGGCCGTCGGAAGCATAGCGGTGGAACGAGCGCTGGACGCCGCCGAGATACCACTGCTCGTGGGTGAGATACTCGACCGATTCATAGGCCACGGTCGTGCCGGTGTCGAAGAAGATGTAGAGATAGATGCCGCTGACGGCGACGATCCAGTAGTAGAAGAAGCCCAGCGCGCCCAGCTGATAGAGCGGATTCCAGCGCGCCCCGAACAGCGTGTCGAGCCGCGCTTCCAGCCACAGGAAGCCGTTTGCCAGGATACCGCGGATCATTCGGCGCCCGGGATGTCGTTGGCTGTGGCCTTGCGTCGCCGGCGGGTCATCACGCCGGCCCCTTGGGCGGATGATTCATGGTCCAGAGGGCACGCCCCAGGAGGACCGCCAGTCCCAGGAGCGCAAGCCCGCCGACAGTGAGCGAAATCACGAAGGAGTAGTCGACGGCGTAGCGACCGCTCTTGGGGTCGAAGAAGGTGCAGAACAGCTTGACCCGCTCGATGACCGCGGCGACGTCGGTGAAGACCGTGGCCTGGCCGAGCGCCAGCACCTTCAGCGGCTCGACCAAGGCGGGAACCTCGAAGTCGGCGCCATAGACATGGCCGTGCACGCGGCCGTCCTGGTCGACGATGCTGATCTGGGCGATGTGATCGAAGCCGCGCGGCGACGGCACCCGAGAGAATCCCAGGTCGTCGATCAGCGCGTCGACGCTTGTCCGGTCGCCCGACAGGAAGCGCCAGCCCGGCCCTCCCACCCCCTGGGTGCGGGCATAGGCTTTCATGCGGGCCGGTGTGTCGTGCGCGGCATCGAAGCCCACGGTGACGACGGCGAAGGACTCCGGGCCGAGGGCCTCCTGGGCCACCTCCACGGCCTCGGCCAGGCGCTGAACGATCAGGGGACAGGACTCGGTGCAGGCGGTGAAGACCAGGGCGACGACCAGGGGCCTGCCCCTATAGTCCGCCAAGCGCACGACCTGGTTGTCCGCATCGAGGAAGCTGTGGTCGCCGAGGCTGCGGCCGATCGCGGCCTGGCTCCGTGCCACCGCCGCGTCCGCGTCCAGCACGGGAACCGAGGCCTGAGCGGCGTCCTGAGCAAAGGCCCCCGCCTGCACGCCGAACAGGAGCCCGAAGACGAGACCGGCGGCACGGCAAGGGGTCGCCCGTAACATGACGGCCACCTTAGCCCAGCAGCCAACGGTCGGCCATGGCCGCCAGAAGTAAGAGCGTGAGCTGGATCAGGGAGGCCCGGAAGTTCGCCGCTGCCGCGGCCGGCCCGGGGTCGCGGACTAGGAGAACGGATTTCCACAGGAACCAGCCGCCGCCAAGGGTGGCCCCGGCGAGATAGACCGGGCCCATGCCGTACAGGCCGGGCAGCAGGGACAAGAGCGCGAGCGCCACCGTGTGCGCCAGAGTGGCCCAGGCCGCCGCGCGGTCGCCCAGGACCACCGGCAGCATGGGCACGCCGGCGTCGCGGTACTGGGCGTGCAAGACGGTGGCGAGGCTCCAGAAGTGGGGCGGCGTCCAGAGGAACAGAACGACGGCGAGGATCACCGGCGTCGCCGACAGGGCCGGGTCGACGGCGGCCGCCCCGGCCAGCACCGCGAAGCTGCCGGCAAGGCCGCCCAGCACGATGTTGAGCCAGGTCCGGCGCTTGAGCCAGACCGAATAGACGACGCCGTAGACGAAGGCGCCCAGGAAGACGTAGCCGGCGGCGGCCCAGTTGGTGGCGAGGCCGGCCAGCAGCACCGCCGCGGCCAGGAGGCCGAGGATGACCGAGAGCCAGACCGGGCCGCGGTGGAAATAACCGGTGACGAAGGGGCGGTCCCGGGTGCGCGGCATGCGGGCGTCGAGATCGCATTCCACATAGTGATTGAAGGCGCCGGCACTGGCCGCCGACAGGAGAACGGCGAAGCTCAGCAGCGCCATCTGCCAGCCGGCGAGGGCGGGGCCGGGCGCCACCGCGATGCCGGCGAGCGCGCACAGCATGATGGCCAGGCTGATCCTGAGCTTGAAGAGGCTCCAGAGGTTCTTAGCGAGAACGGCCATCCACGTCTTCCTCGGCCGGGCCGAAAGGGTCGCCCTGGGGGCGGGGGGAGGGGCGAGCGACCGGCCGCGCGCCGCCCCCGTTTATCCGCTCAGCTCAGCGGCCAGACCTCCGAGAGGAATTTCCAGTTGATGAAGTAATAGAGGACGAAGGCGAGGAAGAAGATGCTCACCAGGGTGATCGTCCCCGGCAGCTTGAGCGTCCCTTCGCTGCCATAGGTCGAGGCGGCCTCGCCGCCGGCGACCACCGGGTTGGCCTTGACCTCGGCCGCCCCGCGCGGCTTGCCGAAGAGGAGCGAGCCGACCACTACCAGGACGAACATGAGCCCGCCGATGCCGGCGATCACGCCGAAGATCCCGTTGAGGCCCATCATCAGGAAGGCCATGCCGGGATAGTCGAAGCTGAGGGCCGCCTCGCTGAAGGTGATGTCCCAATGCCGCCGCGACACGCCCAAAGTCCCGGCGCCCATCATGAAGAGGGACGTGCCCGCGACGCCGATGGCGAAGACGTAGGGCTGCCACTGGGCCATCCTCGGCCAGATCAGCTCGCGGCGGAAGATCAGCGGCACCACCAGGTAGGTGATGGCCATGAAGGCCAGGGTGGTTCCGAGGACGACCGTGGCATGGAAGTGGCCCGGTACGTAGAGGGTGTTGTGCATCAGCAGGTTGATCTGCTCGGTGCCCAGCACGACGCCGGAGATGCCGCCCAGGAAGCCGAAGAGGACCACCGAGAGCGCCATCCCCGAGAACGCCGGGTTGCTCCAGGGGGCGTGCCTCAGCCAGCCGAAGATGCCCTTGTCGAAACCGCGCCGACGCTGGGCCGCCTCGACGGCGCCCGGCACGCTCATGCCGTGGATCATGCTGCCGAGCACGGCCAGGTAAAACGCGTAGCTGGTGTTGAAGACCTTCCATTCCGAGCTGATGCCGGGTTCCGCCAGCATGTGGTGGGCGCAGGCCAGCTGCAGGAACAGGATGTAGAGCAGAAAGGCCGTCCGGCTCACCTTCTCGGAGAGCGGCTTGGCGCCGAGCACCAGGGCGGCGATGACGTACCAGATCGACACCTGGGCCGAGACGTTGACCTGTTGGGAAGAGTGGCCCATGCCCCACCAGACCAGCTTGTACGTCACCGAATCGATCTCGCTGATCAGCCCCAGGGACCACAGCCAGGTCGGCACCAGGATGATGGCGCCCGAGGCGATGGTGAAGATGGCGATGATGGCGGCGGTCAGCGCGCCGAAGGTAACAAGCGGGATCGAACCCTCATAGGTGCCCTCCTCCTTGGCGATCACCAGGGTTCCGAAAAATACGAAACACCCGAGTAGCGCGCCCACCGCGAAGAGTATCAGGCCGAGGTAGAAATTCGGCGCCGCCTGCATCGGCACGTAAGAGGTGAACATGACGCTCGACTCGCCCTGCAACACGGCGACGGTGGCGAGCAGGGAGCCGACCAGCATGAGCACATACCCGAGCCACGCCACCTTGGGCGCGGCCAAGCGGCAGTTGAGGATGATGGCCGATGCGAAGTAGAGCACCGCGATCTCGAAGAAGATGATCCAGAACAGCAGCACCGCCGCGCCGTGAGCGGTGAGCACGAGATAGAACAGCTCGGCCGGCAGCAGGTGCACGGCAGGCCAGCGGGTCAGCGCCACGAGGACGCCGAAGAATCCGCCGACGGCAAGGAAGACGACGGCCGTCACCGCGTTGATCTTGATCAGCGTTTCGGCCTTCTCGTAAACCTTCAGGCCGGTGTCGAGGCAGGTCCGGTACTTTTCTTCGATACCGGCAATGACGTCTTCGGCTGTGGTGGCGCTCATGGTTCTGCCTCCTCACTCAACGACGTAGATCCGGCCCACCATGTCGTGGTGGCCGATTCCACAGAACTCGTTGCACACGACCCCGAACACGCCGGTCTCGGTCGGCGTTATGGTCAGAACCATCTCGTAGTTGGGATGGACCTGGAGGTTGATGTTGGTGGGCTGCAACGAGAAGCCGTGCTGCCAATCCATCGACGACAGGTGCAGGCGATAGCTCTGTCCCTTCTCCAGCTCTAGGATCGGACACCATTCCCAGAGGCGCGCCAGCATGTAGACCTCGCTGCCGGGCGGCGGATGGACCACCGGGATTCCGGTCTCGCCCTCCTCGCGCACCGTGTACGCCTCGGCCATGGCCTCCGTCTTTTCGGCGAAGGCGTCCGGGGTGATCCGATAGGCTTCGTTGGAAAGGTTCTGCTCGCCCTCGATGTGCCAATAGATCATCGCCAGGAACATGACGAGGCCCCAGACAAAGGCGATGGAGATCCAGATGATCTCCGGCCAGTGCATCGGTTCGTTCCACCAGATTCGAGCTTCCGGAGGTCGTATGGCCATGGACTCGCCCCCCTATTGCGCGATTGGAATCTGGGCCACTTCCAGGATGCCCCAGATCAGGTAGAACACGGTCGGAATGACGACCCCGAGAAAGAGCAGCATAAAGGGGTTGTCGAGAAGGCGCTGCATGAAGGGGATCTTGCCCTCGGCGGCGTCGGTGCCGCCCGGGCCCTTGGGGCCAGCCGTCCCGCCGGCAGCTTCGGTATCGCTCATGACTGCCCGTCCTTCCTTCTGTCCAGGTAATGAAGGTTTCCCCGATGGGAAATTTCATGACGGCGGAGGGGATCTGTCCTTGATCTGCGTCAAGCCGCCGCGGATTCTTCGTTCTTAGGGCCGATGGCCGGCCGCGCACTCCTGTGCAGAAATTGATCCTGGTCAATTACCGGCCTGGCTGCCGGTGCTAGACCGGTTCGCGAGGTCGATGGAAAAAGGGGCGGTGTTATGACAGGCTTGAGAGGCTTTCCCGACAGGGCGGAGACGACCCGGCGGCCGCACGGCATCGAAGAGGGCGAGATGCCGCTGCTTCTCGGACTGTCGTTGTTTTCCGGCCTGATGCAAGACGAGGTGTTGCACCTGCTCGGCGAGGCCCGGGTCGCGGCGGAGCCCGCCGCGAGTCTGCTCTTTCTGCAGGGCGATCCGGCACGGCACTTCTATGTGGTCCTGGAAGGCTGCGTGAAGCTGTTTCGTGCGACGGCGCAAGGCGACGAGGCGATCATCGCCGTCGTCCCGCGGGGCCAGTCGTTTGCCGAAGCGGCGGTTTTCGAGGAAGGCTCCTATCCGGTGTCAGCCGCCATGGTCGAGGACTCGCGGCTGCTCTGCATTCCGGCCGAGCCCTTCCTCGAAAAGGTCATCAACGACCGCCGCTTGGTCATGACAATGATGGCGTCCATGTCCAAACGCCTGCGCCAGCTGGTCAACCAGGTGGAGGACCTGAGCCTCAAGTCCTCCGTCGAGCGGGTGGCGGGCTACCTGGCCGGGCTTTGCACCGAAGAGACCGGCGGCGCCATCGTGCGCCTGCCGTTAGACAAGGCCGTGATCGCCAAACACCTGGGCATGCAGCCCGAAACCCTGTCGCGGTCCCTCGCGCGGCTGCGCGGCCAGGGCATCGTGGCCGACGGCAATTCGGTGCGCATCTCCGACGTCGCGGAGCTCCGCCGTCTCAGCCGCCAGGAGAGTTACCGGCAGTCCGGAGTGGCCTGACGGCAGCGCTTGCCCGGGCCGCTGTCTTCCGAGTCTTGACCTGGGTCAATGCGCAGACCGCCAGCGCGCAGCAGCCTGAGCTCGAAGCAATGCCGCAGAGCGGAGCGAAACGATGAACTCAGAGGACCACACCGGCGTGGCCGCCACCCTCGGCCGCAGCGACATTCTCAGGATCGCCGGCAACATCGAGGATTCCAAGGTGGCGGCGATCGAGCGCGCGGGCGCCACCGCCGCCGACCTGGAGACAGCCGCGGCCTGGGCTTCGGGCCTGACGGGCGTCATGGGCGAAGAGCGCCGCCCTCTCGCCGGTGTCGTCGCCCAAGTCTACGACATCCTGACCGCCGACGAAGATTTCGGCGAGGACCGAGACTAGGCCGCCATTGGCAAGACCCCGAGCCGTGGCTTCGCCACGGCGGCCTCGTCGATGCGATCACGGCAATCGACCAGCGAAGAGCGATTGGAGGAAGCAATCATGTTCGAGACGATTCTGGTTCCGACCGACGGATCGGACCATGCCAAGAAGGCCGTTATCTTGGCATCGGATATCGCGGGCAAGTACGAGGCCCGCCTGGTGCTGCTCCACGTCACGCCCGAGGGGCCGTTGTCCGAAGGGGTCCGGCGCATGGCGCAGGTCGAAAACATCGCCCCCAGGCCGGCGGGCGGCGCGCCGCTCTCGCCCGAGGGCAAGTTTCCCGCCTCGACCGTGTTCGGCGCGGCCGCCGAATCGGAGGAACAGACCCAGCAGGTGCTTCAGTTCCTGGCCGAAAACATCCTGACGGACGCCAAGCGCGTCGCCCGGGACAGGGGCGTCCAAGAGGTCTCCAGCACTGTCGCCGACGGCGACCCGGCCGAGCAGATCCTGCAGCACGCGGAAAAGGAGGGCGCCAACCTCATCGTCATGGGCAGCCGCGGCCTCAGCGACCTCAAGGGTCTCCTCATGGGCAGCGTCTCCCACAAGGTGAGCCAGTTGAGCCCCTGTTCCTGTGTGACGGTGAAGTAGGCAACCTGCCCCGAAGCCCCTGATTTCGGCCCGGCCAGTCGCCGCCGCTTCGGGAGTCCGGCCGCGTGGATCTCGCGCCTGCACGCGCCAGCGGAGTGACGATGGCGCCAATTGCGGGCTCCCTCCTGGTCTCTGGTGAGGTTTGCAAGCGGTTTGCTTTCCCGGCTGTTGACGGAGGGCGCGGAAGGACTCCCATGTCCGGTCTCGGGCCGGTAAAAATGGCCCCCTGTCCCGCTGCGCGGGCGCCGGTGCGCCCGGTGAAACTCCGTGCTGCCATAGGAATCAAGCCTTGAAGAGTCTCAGAGTCCTTCTCGTTGCCTTGCTTGTCGCCGGCGGTGCCGTCGGCGGCGGATATTACTGGTGGCGGACGCAGCAGGACCAACTACCGGACCACATCGCCTCCGGCAACGGCCGGATCGAGGCCGAGGAGGTCCATATCGCGACCAAGTACGCCGGGCGCGTCGCCGAGGTCCTGGTTGAGGAAGGGGACACGGTCGAAGCCGGTCAGGTTCTCGCCCGCATGGATACCGCGGAACTCATGGCGAGCCTCGCCAAGGCCGACGCCGAGGTCGCCGAGGCCGAGGAGGACGTGGCGGAGGCGGAGGCGCAAGTCGCCCAGCGGGTGAGCGAGCTGACCTTCGCCAACCAGGAGCTCGCGCGCGCCTCCTTCCTGATCAACAAGGGCCATGTTTCGCAGGCACGCCTCGACCAGCGGCAAACGGAGCGGGACGCCGCCAAGGCGGCCCTGGAGGCGGCGCGCGCGCATCTCTTGAGCACCCAGCGTGCCGTCGAATCCGCGGCAGCGGAGGCCAGGCGGATCCAGACCCGGATCGACGACTCGGAGCTCAAGACGCCGCGGGACGGCCGCGTTCAGTACCGCCTTGCGGAACCCGGCGAAGTGCTGGCCGCCGGCGGCAAGGTCGTAACGGTCCTCGAACTGACCGACGTTTACATGACGATCTTTCTGCCGACCGCCCAGGTCGGCCGGGTGCGGATCGGCTCGGACGCGCGGATCGTTATCGACGCCGTGCCCGAATACGTGATTCCCGCCAGAGTCTCCTTCGTCGCGGCCGAGGCCCAGTTTACGCCGCGAGAGGTGGAGACCCGGAGCGAGCGCGAGAAGCTCATGTTTCGCGTCAAGGTCAAAATCGATCCCGAGCTTCTGCGGCTCCACCGGGAAAAGGTGAAGACCGGCCTGCCGGGCGAGGCCTACGTCTTGCTCGGGCCCGACGGCGGCTGGCCGGCACGGCTCGCGGTCAAGCTGCCTCCAGCGCCGGGCCAATGAGCGAAGAGGTTCGGCCCTCGGTTCGCGTCGAGGGCGTCTCCCACCGCTACGGCAAGACCGTGGCCCTCGACGGCGTCGCCCTCGAACTGCCCGGGGGGCGCATGGTGGGCATCGTCGGGCCGGACGGGGTGGGCAAATCGACCCTGCTCGGGCTCGTCGCCGGCGCCCGCAAGATCCAGAGCGGGCGGGTCATGGCCCTCGGGGGCGACATGGCCAGCTCCGCCCACCGGCGGCTGGTGTGCCCCCGGATCGCCTATATGCCCCAGGGTCTGGGCAGCAATCTCTACATGGATCTCACGATTTCCGAGAACCTGGCGTTCTTCGGCCGGCTGTTCGGCCAGGGCCGGCGCGAGAGGCGCGAGCGGATCGAGGCCCTGCTCAGGAGCACCGGGCTCGATCCCTTCGCCGAGCGGCCGGCCGGCAAGCTGTCGGGCGGCATGAAGCAGAAGCTTGGGCTCTGCTGCGCCCTGATCCACGACCCGGACCTGCTGATTCTCGACGAGCCGACGACCGGCGTGGATCCCCTGTCGCGGCGTCAGTTCTGGGACCTGATCGAGCGCATCCGCGCGCGGCGCCCAGCCATGGGCGTGCTGGTCGCCACCGCCTACATGGACGAGGCCGAGAAATTCGATCTGCTGGTCGCCATGAACGACGGCGCGGTGCTTGCGACCGGAAGCCCGGCGGAGATCAAGGCCCGGGCCGGCTGCGAGAGTCTCGAAGAGGCCTTCGTCGCGCTGCTGCCGGAGCGGCACGGCCGCGAGCACCGGACCCTGGAGGTCCCGCCCCGCACGATGCGCGACGGCCCGCCGGCCATCATTGCGGAAGGCCTGACCCGCCGCTTCGGCGATTTCACCGCCGTCGACCGGGCCAGCTTCGAGATCGCGCGCGGCGAAATTTTCGGCTTCCTGGGCTCCAACGGCTGCGGCAAGACCACCACCATGAAGATGCTGACGGGACTGCTGCCGGCCTCCGAAGGCACGGCCTGGCTGTTCGGCGAGGAGGCCAAGGCGCACGACCTGGAAACCCGCAAGAAGGTCGGCTACATGTCCCAGGCCTTCTCGCTCTACGCCGAGCTGACCGTCAGGCAGAACCTCGATCTGCATGCCAGGCTGTTCCATCTACCGCGCCGGCGCATTGCCGGCCGGGTCGACGAGCTGATCGACCGCTTTGGCCTCGCCGACTACGCCGACGAGCTTACAGAGAAGCTGCCGTTGGGCGTCCGGCAGCGGCTTTCGCTGGCCGTCGCCATCATCCACGAGCCGGAGATTCTGATCCTCGACGAGCCGACCTCGGGGGTCGACCCGGTCGCCCGGGACGGCTTCTGGGAGATCCTGATCGATCTGTCCCGCAACGGCGGCGTCACGATCTTCATCTCGACCCACTTCATGAACGAGGCGACGCGCTGCGACCGCATCTCCCTCATGCACGCCGGCCGGGTTCTGGCCAGCGACACCCCGGCGGCTCTCATCACCGAGAAAGGCGCTGGCAGCCTCGAGGAAGCCTTCATCGCCTATCTGGAGGAGGCCTCCGGCGACAAGCCGGCGCAAGACGACACCCGAACCTTGGCCCCTCCGAACGCTGGGCCAAGCAAAGAACGCGACGCTGCTGGCGGCCGGCATCCTCTGGCTTTCGACTGGCACCGGGCGCTGGCCTACAGCATGAGGGAGTCCATGGAGATCCGGCGGGATCCCATTCGGCTGGCCTTCGCCCTGCTCGGCACGGTGATCCTCATGCTGGTCTTCGGTTACGGCATCACCTTCGACGTGGAGGACCTCACCTATGCCGTGCTCGACCGCGACGCGAGCCCGGAAAGCCGCACCTATCTCGAGGGCTTCGCCGGCTCGCGCTACTTCGTCGAACGCCCGCCCCTCGCTGACCACGCGGATTTGGACCGCCAACTGCGCAACGGCGACGTCACCCTTGCCCTCGAGATCCCGCCCGGCTTCGGCAAAGACCTACTGCGCGGACGCCGGCCGGAGATTGCCGCCTGGATCGACGGCGCCATGCCGTTCCGCGCCGAGACGATTCGCGGCTACCTGGAAGGCGTGCACCTACGCTACCTGAGCGACCTGGCCTTCGAGACCTACGGCGAAGAGCTCCCGGGCCTTCCGGTCGGCCTGGAGCCGCGCTACCGCTACAACCAGGACTTCAAGAGCGTGTTCGCCATGGTCCCGTCCAACATCGCAATCCTCTTGGTCTTTATCCCGGCGATCCTCATGGCCCTCGGTGTCGTCCGGGAGAAGGAGCTCGGCCAAATCACCAACCTCTACGTCACGCCGGTGACGCGCCTGGAGTTCCTGCTCTGCAAGCAGCTTCCCTATATCGCGATCGGCATGAGCAGCTATCTTGTCATGGTCGCCATGGCGGTTTTCCTATTCGGCGTGCCCCTCAAGGGAAGCTTTTTCGCCCTCAGCCTGGCAGCCCTGCTTTACGTCACCGCGACCACAGGGCTCGGTCTCGTGATATCGAGCTTCACGCGGACCCAGGCCGCCGCCCTCTTCGGCACGGCAATCGGGACGACACTGCCCGCCATCCAGTTCTCGGGGCTGATGCAGCCCGTGTCCTCCCTCGAAGGCGCCGCCGCGTTGGTCGGCCAGGCCTATCCGACGACTCACTTCATGACCATCTCGGTCGGCACCTTCACCAAGGCCCTGGACTTTGGCGACTTGTCCGCCAGCTTCCTCGCGCTCGCCCTCTTCCCGCCCGCCCTCACGATTGCGAGCCTGCTGCTGCTGAAGGGTCAGGAGCGCTAAGGATGCGGTCCCTGAGCAACATCTTCCGTTTGGGAATCAAGGAGCTTTATAGCCTGCGCCGCGACGCGGTCATGCTGTCGCTGATTCTCTTCACCTTCACGGTCTCGGTCTACGCCGCGGCCACGGGGATCTCCCACGACCTCAACAACAGCGCCATCGCCATCGTCGACGAGGACCGTTCCCAGCTCTCGCTGCGCCTTCGCGAGGCTTTCCTCCCGCCCTATTTTCGCGAGCCGGCGCTGATCTCGTTCCGGGACATCGATGCGGGCATGGATACGGGCGCCTATACCTTCGTGATCGTCATTCCCGGCGACTTCGAGGCCGACCTCCTCGCCGGGCGTCGGCCGTCGCTGCAGCTCAACATCGACGCCACCGCCATGATGCAGGCCGGCACCGGCGAACGCCACATCACCGGCATCCTGACCCAGGTCATCACCGAGTTCGTGGACGAACGCGCCGTCGGCGCGACCTACCCCGTCGACCTAAAAGCCCGCTACGCCTTCAACCCCAACATCACCAGCTCGTGGTTCACCAGCGTCATGGAGATCATCAACAATATCACCATGCTGTCGATCATCCTGACCGGCGCGGCGCTGATCCGCGAGCGCGAACACGGCACCATCGAACACCTCCTGGTCATGCCGCTCACGCCCCTGGAGATCATGGTGGCCAAGGTCTGGGCGAACGGCCTGGTCATTCTGATCGCCTGCGGCCTGTCCCTGTGGCTGGTCGTCGAGATCTTGCTGCAGGTGCCCACCGTCGGCTCCAAGCCGCTGTTCCTGGCGGGAACGGCCCTCTACCTCTTTTTCGCCACGGCGCTGGGCATTTTCCTGGCGACCCTGGCCCGCTCGATGCCCCAGTTCGGCCTCCTTTTCATCTTGGTGGTCTTGCCGATGAACATGCTTTCGGGCGGGGAGACGCCGATCGAAGGCCAGCCGGAGATCCTCCAAACGATCATGCAGGCCGTGCCTTCGGTCCATTTCGTGAGCTTCGCCCAGGCGATTCTCTACCGCGGCGCCGGCCTCGAGATCGTGTGGCCCCAGTTCCTGCTCGTGACGGCCATCGGGAGCGTCTTTTTTCTCTTCGCCGCCGCACGCTTCAGGAAGACGATCTCGGTTACCAAGTCGTGAGTTCGCAAGCGCTCACGACAAGCTCGCCCGAGGAAGCGACGGCCCGTTCCGCGCCGACCATGCCGCGGTCGGCACCTCGTTCATGAACAGCGGCCACAGCGGCAATTCCGACGGCGTCGACGTGGCGAAGCAGCTGATCGCCCAGGGGATGAGGAGGCAGGATTTGTCGCGCGAACTGAACCGTATTGTCTCGCGCCATCTCAAGCTGAACTCCTCGGCCGAGATCCTGCCCGACCCGGAGAACCGCCTGACGCTCGCCGAGGCGCGCGACACCGCCGGGGTGCCGAAGCCGAAGGTCTCGGTCACGATGGACGCCTACACTCGCGCGGGCCTCGCGCGGTCCGAAGAGATCAACCGAGAGGTGCTGAAACGGCTCGGCTCGAATGAGGTCCGGTCGAACGAGCCCTATCTCTCGAATGCGATCATCGGCGGAACGGCGCGGATGGGTACCGACCCACGGTCGTCGGTCGTCGATCCCTACCAGCGATCCCACCAGCATCCGAACCTCTTCGTTCTCGGCTCGAGCGCCCATGTCACCATGCCGGTCAACGCCCCGACCCTGACCATCGCCGCGCTGGCGGTGCGCACGGCCCGCCACATCATGGCGACCTAAACCGTGGTACCTTCGAAATGGCGCGCTCAACCGATCCCATGGAGTCCGGAATGACGAACGTCACCTTCGCGACCATCGCCGAGGCTGTGCGGGCTGGACGGACAGTCTATGACAATCTGAAGAAAGCGATTCTCTTTGTCCTCCCGACGAACCGCGGCGAGGCGCTTGTCATGATAGTTGCGATTCTGCTCG